>SLBH01000291.1 GCA_007126415.1 Spirochaetales bacterium | reverse complement strand
GGTGTGTGGGGTACGAGCTGCTTGAGCTCGGCGTAACGCTTGGCGTGGTGCTCCGTCGGCAGCAGATCGAGCTTCGTGAGTACAATGCTGTCTGCCTGCCGTACCTGGCGCACCACTACGGCGTGATCGTGATGGTCGCGCCCGAACCCCACCGCGTCTACCACGCAGATACAGCCGTGGTAACGCGTGCGCGCACTCGGGTTATGGCCGAGGAAGGTTTGCACCACCGGCTCAGGGTCGGAGCCTCCGGAGGCTTCTACCACTATCTGGGTAATCGCGGGACGCCGCTCGAGCAGACGCGCAACGCCGCCGAGCAAGTCGTCCCGTCGCACGCAGCACATACACCCGTTCCCGAGCTCTATGATCCCGTCTTCGGGCGCTCCGATAATCTCGCTCTCGAGCCCGATCTCGCCGTACTCGTTGGTCACAACCCCGAACACGCCGTGGGGAAAGGCCTGCAGCAGGCGGTTGATGAGGGTGCTTTTGCCGGAGCCGAGAAACCCGGTAATCAGTGTGATCGGAACGTGTATCATGCTCAGCCTGCGATAATCCCGTGATAACCCGTTGCTACCCCCCTGCGGTACAAACTCAGAAACACAGGTTGTTCGACGGGGCCGGTTGGGCTATTATAGGGAACATGCAGCTATCTAAGGAATACCGCCCCAGCGCAGTCGCGGGAGCGCTATATATTCTCGTAACGGTTGTTGTGGCCGCGCTCGCGTTCTTTGGCCCAATTCCGCTCGAAGACCCCGGTATCGGCGATATGCCGTATTTCCTCGTCCTCATCATGCATTTCGCGTTCGGTGTTGTGTTGTTGGTAGCGGCACGGCGCGCGACGGTATGGACCCTCGGGCGCGCGAAGCCGAAACGCGCCGGGATCGGCGGCAAGCGGCGCGAGCGTCGAAGCGAGCCGCGCACCAAGTCGGTGGTGGAGCGCGACCCGCTGCGGCGCTTGATGGTGGTCCCCGAGGTCCTGATGGTCTGTACGCTGCTGCTGTTCCTGTTTATCTATGTGTTCGCGGTGAACGCGAATATGGACTACGTACAGCGCTTCATCGAAAGCGGCGGCAACCTACGCCTCGCGGTCGACAGCACCACCGAGCGCCTCATCGCCTCGGCGCGCTATCTCCCGCTGCTCGCGGTTAGTCTCGGCGTGTACCTTTACACCCGCGTGTTTCGCCCGCAGGCGGTTCGCGGAACGCGGGGCGGGCCGTACGCGATCACCGGGTTTGCGCTGCTATGGGTGCTGCTCGCGGTGTTTCTGAGCGTCGTCGCGCTACCGTCCTTTCTGCGCCTGGAAGGGCTTCCCGTTCTGGCCTGGGTGGCGATGGTTCCGCTGTTTCTGGTGTTCTCGACGGTGCGCTACTCCTTGGGCGTGTTCTACGGCATTAGCTACGGCGTGTTTTCCACGCTGGTGATAAACTACTGGCTCGGCACCTTCAGCCTGGTCTCGCTTCAGGTGGTGGTCATCATCTACCTGTTCCATTACTCGGTCTTTATCCCGCTCATGCTGCTGGCATATCACTCGATCCGGAACACCGAGTTCCCGCGGTTCTTGCTCCTCCCGGTAGCCTGGACGGCGTTCGAGCTCGCACGCTCGAGCGGTTTTGTGGGCTACCCGTGGGGGCTGGTGGGGCATTCGCAGTACGCGATGCTGCCGTTGATTCAAATCGCGGAGCTCACCGGTATCTGGGGGGTGAGCTTCGTGGTGGTGTTGGTGAACGCGGCGCTCGCTGAGACGATCTCGAGAATGATAGCGAACGCACAGGCAGGGATCACGCCGCGTCTGCCGGTCTTTCGCCCAACGGTGGTAGCCGGGGCGGTGCTGGCTTCGGTATTGGTCTACGGCGGCGCCCGCCTCGCGGTCGAAGGCGCGGCCGGGCCGGAGCCGTACGACTCGGTGCGCGTTTCGCTAATACAGCAGAACTCCGACCCGCGCAAACACGAGTACGATCGCACGCTTGACTCGCTCAAGCGCCTCACCGACGAATCGTTACGCGAGAATCCCGATATCGTGGTGTGGTCCGAGACCGCGTTCGTGCCGAACATCCGCCGCTGGGGCGAGGAAGACCCGGTGCGGTATCGCCTCGCGCGGCTTGTGCGCGAGATGCGCGAGTACCAGGAATCGATCGAAACCTACCTGGTGACCGGAAACGACGACTACGAGCGCGTGTTTGACGACGACGGTAACGAGATAGACCGGCACAGCTTCAACGCAGCGGTGATGTTCTCCGACACCGGCGAACGCATGCGCACCTACCACAAGATTAGGCTCGTTCCGTTTACCGAGCACTTCCCCTACGAGGATCAGCTTCCGTTCATCTACAATACTTTGCAGGACTTCGACGTGCATTTCTGGAAGGCGGGCGAGGAACGCACCGTGTTCGAGCACCCGAAGTTCCGTTTCTCAACGCCGATCTGCTTCGAGGATATGTTCCCGGGCGAGGTACGCGCGTTTGTGCTGGAAGAGATCGACATGATCGTCAACCTCACCAACGACTACTGGTCGCTGACGCCGGTGCAGGCGAAACAGCATTTCGCAGGCGGCATGTTCCGCTCGGTTGAACACCGGCTCCCGCTGGTGCGGAGCACCGCGAGCGGGCTCACGAGCTATGTCGACGAGTTCGGCCGCGTCCACGAGACGCTTCCGTACTACGAGGAGGCGCAGATGGTGGTCGATGTGCCGTTGTCGCAACGTCGGCGCACGCTCTACACTTTGCTCGGCGACTGGTTTGCGTACGCCGCGTTCGCGATCTCAGGGGTGTTGCTCGTGATCTCGGTGCACAAGCGCGTCTCGCGTCATACCTAGCCCGCCCTTAGCCGGTCGATACGATATACCCCGGGGGAGCGTTACTCTACCGTTATCTCAACGCGCCGGTTGCGGTGCTGCTTCTCGGGGTCGTGCGTTACCGGCGAGCCGCTTCCATAACCACGAATATCGAGCTCCTCGAGTTCGTGCTCCGCTACCGGAAGCTCAAGGCTCACCAGCACGTCGTGAACGTTTTCGGCGCGTTGCTCCGAGAGCCTCAGGCGACCGCGCTCCGGGCCGGCGATCGCGGTATGTCCGTGAAGGCGCAGCACCTCCATCTCGGCGCCGTCACGGAGGAACTCGTTTAGCTCCTCGGCAAGCGCGCGCAGCGCAGCGCGCGTCTCCGAGGTGATGCGCGCGCTGTCGGCGGTGAAGTAAACGGTCCGCTCTTGGGGTTCGATCGCCGGTGAAACGGGCGGTTCGGGGGCCTCCGGTTCTTCCGGGGTCTCATCTTCCTCTGCTGCGATCTGCGTCTCCCGCTCGTCCTCGACCTCAAGCGCTATCTCGGGTTCGTCCGCCGGCGCGTCCCGCTCGGGCGCCTCGGCCGCCGGGGAGGGGCCGGCCGGTTCGGCAGCTTCCTCCTCCTCCGGTTCCTCGGCCGGCGCGTCGCGCTCGGGCGCCTCGGCGACCGACGGCGCAAATACGCTGCGGGCGAGCCCCAGCCCTCCCCACAGCAGGAGCGCGAGCGCCGCCGCCGCGAGCGCCGCGACGAGCAGCGGTTTCTTGTCGCGTGGTACGCGCACGGTTTGGTCGCCTGTTAGGCGGTTGTTTACGTAGATGCGAAAGCGCATGCGCGAGCCTCGGCCGCGCTGCGCGGCAAGCGTTATCAGCGGCTTCTCGCCCCCGCGAGGAAGCTCTTGTAGGTCGAAACTCGTCAGTAGCCGTCGAGATTCGCCGCGAAAAAGAAACAGGCGTACCACGGCGCGCTTCTGGTTCGGCTCGATCGTAGTGAGCTCAATGCTTCGCTGCTCGCGATCGCCGGGGTTGGCGAACGTGGCATATCGGGTGTGATCGACCTCTACCGCGATCCTCTGTTCAGCCATACTCGAATTATGCGTTGCCCGCGCCGTTTCTGCAACACCGAGGAGACACCGAGGAGACACTTGTGGGCTTGGGCGCCTTCTTGGTATCGTTCGGGGTGATGACCGACCAGTTTCGTATCGCGTTTGTAAGCGGTAAGCTCGGCGATGTCGACGGTGTTTCGCTTGAAGTCGACAAATGGATCGACGTCCTCACTCGTGCCGGGCATGATATCTACACGATAGCCGGACGCTACGGCAGCCCGGTCGCGGGTGTGCGCGAGGATCGGCAACTGCGGCTCGAGAAGATCGCGTTCGATTCCGAGGAGCAACAGTACACCGAGCGCCTGGTGTTCCCGCATCTCTCGCGGCGTGCGCCGCATCTGACGCCCAGTAAGCTCAACGCCATCCTTGAAGAAATCGCGGTAACCGGCGCCGATCTCGCCGAGCGGATCTACGACTATGTGCAGGAGAACGCGATCGATGTGCTGGTGGCTCAGAACACAAACGCGATGCCGATGACGATACTCGGCGGCGCGGCGATGCATCGGCTTGCCGGCGACCGCCGAATCGCGACGATATTTCACCACCACGACTTCTGGTGGGAGCGGAGCCGCTTCAGCCAAAACCGTATCGAGTCTCTACTGCACAAGATCATGCCGCCCACCGACCCCGGGTTCGAGCACGTCGTGATCTCGTCGTACGCCGCGCATATCCTCAGCTCAATTAAACGCGTCGACCCCTGGATTATCCCCAACTGCGAGGACTTTGAGCATGCGGTGGGGCTCGACGACTACAACAGCGATTTTCGCTCCGAGTTGGGCTTCCGAGAGCGAGATATTCTGGTGGTTCAGCCGACGCGGATCATTCCGCGGAAGCGCATCGAGGACTCGATCGAGTTGCTCGGCGCGTTTTTGCGGCGCTATCCGGAGCTCGAGGGACGGCTACAGTTCATCGTTTCCCTCTATCAGGGCGACGAGCCCGACGACGACTACGTCAGCGAGATTCGCCGCTGCGCCGAGCGAAACGGTGTGCCGCTACACCTGATAGCGGACCGTGTTGCCTCGGTGCGCGGGAGCGGCCCAAACGGAGAGAAACGCTACACCAACCGCGACGTGCTCGCGAACGCCGACCTCGTTACTTACCTCCCGATCTGGGAAGGCTTCGGCAATGCCTTGCTAGAGGCAATCGCCGCGCGTGTTCCGGTGGTGGTCAGTACGTACCTCGTGTACAAGACCGATATCATGCCGTTGGGGTTGCGCAACATCGAGGTTCGTGACCGCTACGATCAAGAGAGCGGTCGCTTACAGATACCCGAATCGGTGCTCGATGAGATCCATTACGTTTTGAACCACCCCGCCGAACGCAGCGAGCGCGTGGCGCACAACTTTGAGCTCGCGAGACAGGAGTTTGGGTTTCACGTGCTCGAGAAGAAGCTCCAAACAGTCTTTGCGGAGTACGCGAACGAGATTCGCGCCTCGCGTCGGCGCCTGCGCAAAAGCCTCAAGCGCTACTCGGTGTAAGCGCCCCTTATCACCGCGTCCACCGCGTCGCCCCC
>SLBH01000239.1 GCA_007126415.1 Spirochaetales bacterium | reverse complement strand
CCACCTTTGCGGTGAGCGGCATGCTGCGCGAGTCGCTGTTGGTCGGCATCGTTGCTATGTTCGTCGAGATGCTTCCGACCCACGACTTTGACAACCTCGTGCTGCCGGTTGGGGTGGGCCTAGTCGCAACCGCGTTGTTCTCCGGTCTCGTGTAGTGCGCCTCGTGTAGTGTGGTAGTGTGATCCGCCTCACGCCGGCGCTACTGCCACAGATAGCGTTGGTGCGAGCGGCGACCAAAGATCAGCACCCCCGCCACGTAACAGACGGCTCCCGGAATCAACGCAAGCGGGTGCGGCACGTGAAACACGAGATGCCGTCCCGCCACCGCCAACGCAACCGCGACGCCGAGTATCACGTACTCGCGATCGGTGCTCGAGATCCCGGTGTGCAGGTAGTTCACAACCGCAAGGGCGCTGATCGCGCCCACGGTAGCGTGAGCGGTGTCCTCGAGCCCTATACGGTGCAGAAGGCTCGGGTAGAGTTGCGTGGCATCTACCGGCACCAGGTACACAAACGCGACCGCGACCGCCGCCGAGAGCGAAAACACCGTGCCGGTGCGTTTGGAGTCTATCACCGAGTTTGCGAGACTCGAGGCGAACAAGCAGAAGATCCCGAGCACATAACCGAAATACAGCAGACGCGTGAGGGCGTTTGCGTAGATGAACGCCACCGGCAAGCCTGCCGCCAGCATCACCACAGGCTTTACGAGATCAAGCGAGACCGTCGCAAAAAACATCAGAAAGAAGAACACCTCGGGTGCGGTGCGCTTGCGAAACCGGCGGATCATGATCGCGAACCACACCGTGGTGAACACCCCAAGCACCCCCACCGTCGCAACCAACGTGCGCACGCCGTAGCCCATCAACTCGGCTCCAACACGCGAACCGGCGAGCAGCCGAACCATGCGCGTGCCGGTGAACTCGAGCGAGAGACCGGGATGCACCACCAGCAGCTGATACAGAGCGACGGCGTAGATACCGAGCAACACAACCGTGATCGCCAAGGTGCCGCGGAGAATGGTATTGCGGAGCGCGAGCGTCATAGCGCGATTATGCAATAAGATCCAAACAAAGACTACAGTTCCGCCTGTTTCGTTCGATACTGAGAGAGAGGGAGATAACTTCATGATCAAGAAGCGATTCGTCACGCTGCTTGCGGTCCTGCTGATCGGCGGGGTGCTGCACGCCGGAGACGTAGCGACATTCGTGAACCTCGGTTTCTCGGAAGACTCCCGCGTGTTCATGTTCGGCCAGTACGGTGTCGACGGCGAGTCGGGCGCGGCCTACGCCGACCTCTTCACCGTCGATGTACCCGCCAACCGCTTCGTGAGCGACGGCATACAGCGGTATCGACCCGAGCGCGTGGTTGAGGCAACCCAGGACGGCAAAGGCGCATTGTTCACGCTACTGCGCCGCCACACAGGCCTTGCCGAACGGCATAACATCGACCATTTAGAAACCGGGCGTATTATCTATTTCGCACTCAACGAAAGCGAACCCAAGAGCCGCCTGAGCTTCCGCGATCACGAAACCGACCGTCGGTACGACCTGCAACTGCACCAGAGCGCACGTGGCAGCGGCGACAGCCTAAGGGCGCGCTTTCACATTACGCTCGAAACCACCGACTCCTCGGGACGCACGCGCGAGCACACCGTCGGCCTACCGGAGTTCGACCGTGACGGGGTGAAGCAGTATCGCATCGCCCAGGTATACCTCTCGCCCGACGAACGCTCGGTCGTGATCGTGGTCGAGATGGAGTATCCCACCGACGGCGGTACCAATATCCGCTACATGGTCGAGACCGCGCGCCTGCATTAGCGCGCGCCTGCAGGAGAACCACGACCATTACAGCAGCAGGCCCGTCAGCAATGGGGCGATCAGCGCCGTCATTACTCCACAGAGACAGATCCCGAGGCCGCCGGCGGCACCCTCGAGACGCCCATTCTCGAGCGCCCGTGCGGTTCCGATACCATGCGCAGCCGACCCCATCGCCAATCCGAACGCCACCGGATGCCGCACGCCGACAAGACGCAGCAAGAGCGGTCCGATAATGGCCCCGAGGACTCCGGTCAGCACCACAAAGCTCGCAGTCAAAGCCGGCTCGCCGCCAATGCCCTCCGCAACGCTGATCGCGATCGGCGTGGTAACGCTTTTGGGCGCGAGCCCCAACACCACCGCTTCCGGGGCGCCCATCAACAGCGCCGGCACCACAGCCGAGACTACGCCTACCGCGCTTCCGAACGCCGTAACCACAAGCAACGACGGTGCGCTGGACTTCATTTCCTGCAGGTTCAGATACAGTGGAACCGCGAGCGCTACCACCGACGGCCCAAGGAAGAACTCAATCAGCCGTCCGCCCTGCATGTAGGTTTCGTACGTAGTATCGGTCAGCCGTAAAACGGCAATCAGCGCCGCTGAGGCAAGGACCACCGGGTGCAGCGCGGCGACGCGCAAGCGCAGGTACAGTCGACGGGAGAGAGCGTAGGCCAACAGTGAGAGCGTTACCCACAGCAGCGGCAACGCACCGATCGATTCCAGAGCCTCGAGTCTCATATCTTGTTTCCGCCGGTTGAGGATGCCTTACGGTCGCCCCGCCGCAACAGCAGCTGCGCACTGAGGCCTACCGCAGCCAGGACTGCAACCACACCTACCACGATGCTTGTCGCGATTGCGGCCCAGTGGCGGGCGATAAGGTCGAAATACAGCATCACCCCTACTGCGGGAGGCACGAAGAAGAACGCCAGGTTATCGAGAAGCAGGTCACTCGCTGCAGACACCTGCTCGACGCGCACCAAACGCAGCGCGAGCGCCGCAGTGAGCAGCAGCATGCCGATCACGTTACCCGGCAGCACCACCCCAAGACTCGAGATCAGCTCCCCGACGAGCAGGAATACGAGCAGGAACGCCATTCCACCAAGCATCCGAACATCATAGAGTCGCGCCGTCCGACAGTCAACGACAGTCGACGACGCCTACTTTCCTTGACAGCGCTGTTGTCGGAAACTACAATACCGCGAATGAATTACGGGCACTCGGGAGCAGGCGCCGACCGCTCGCCTCCGCTTCCGTACACCACCTGAACTACGAACTAAGAGAGTTGTCATGGCAGAACGCATCACTCCCCGCAGCGAAAGCTATTCCGACTGGTACGTCGATATCGTCCTCCAAGCCAAGCTCGCCGACTACAGCCCGGTGAAGGGCTGCATGGTAATTCGCCCCCGAGGCTACGCGCTGTGGGAGCATATGCAGCGCGCGATCGACGACATGTTCAAGGCCACAGGCCACGTCAACGCGTACTTCCCGCTCTTGATTCCCGAGAGCTTCATCCAACGCGAGGCCGATCACGTGGAGGGCTTCGCCCCTGAGCTCGCGGTGGTAACGCACGGCGGCGGCGAGCAGCTCGAGGAGCCGCTGGTGGTGCGCCCCACCTCAGAGACCATCATCTGGAGCATGTACAAGAAGTGGATACAGAGCTACCGCGATCTGCCGCTCTTGATAAACCAGTGGGCCAACGTGATGCGCTGGGAGAAGCGCACGCGGCTGTTTCTGCGCACCACCGAGTTTTTGTGGCAGGAAGGCCATACCGCGCACGCCACCGCCGAGGAGGCGCGCGAGGAGACCTTGCGCATGCTCGAGGTCTACCGGCGCTTCGCCGAGGACTACATGGCGATGCCGGTACTCACCGGGCTCAAGACCGATGCCGAGAAGTTCGCCGGCGCGGTTGAGACCTACTCCATAGAGGCGATGATGCAGGACCGCCGCGCGCTGCAGTCCGGAACCAGCCATTTCCTGGGGCAGAACTTCGCGAAGGCGTTCGACGTCACCTTCCAAACCGCCGAGGGCAGCCTCGACCACGTCTGGGCAAGCTCCTGGGGCGTCTCAACACGTCTCGTCGGCGCGCTGATCATGACGCACTCCGACGACAAAGGGCTCGTCGCGCCGCCGCGGCTTGCGCCCACGCAGGTCGTCACGATTCCGATCTTCAAGAACAAGAACAAAACCGAGGTGCTTGCCTACGCCGATAAACTCCACCGCCGCCTCGCCGAGCGCTTCCGCGCCGAGTACGACCCCGACGACGCCAACTCACCGGGCTGGAAGTTCTCGGAATGGGAGATGCTCGGGGTGCCGGTGCGGGTTGAGGTCGGCCCGCGCGACATGGAGAACAACACCGTGGTGCTCGCCCGCCGCGACACCGGCGAGAAGCAGAGCGTCGATGTAGAAGAGGCTCCCGAGGCAGTCGCGGCGCTGCTCGAAGAGATCCAAAGCTCGTTGTTTGCGCGAGCGAAGGCCTTCCGCGAGGAAAACACGCGCGAGATCGACGACTACGACGAGCTGAAGGCGTTCTTCGAGGCCGACGGCGGATTCGCGATCGCGCCGTGGGACGGCTCGCCCGAGACCGAGGCACAGGTGAAGGAAGAAACCAAAGCAACGATCCGTGTGCTTCCCGAAGGCAACGAAAAGCAGGCCGAGGGCCGCACCGCGATCGTCAGCGGCAAACCCGCGCGCCACATGGCGGTGTTCGCCAAAGCGTACTAGCTTCTTCGGGCGCGCAAACCGTTCGCGCAAATATCGGATAGCAGCGGCGAACAGTGGCGAGCCGGCCCGCAACGTGGTATATTGCGGCACATGAAAGCCTTACGGCGCTCGATAGCGATGGCCTCGCTTCTCGTGCTTGCGCTTCACGGCGCCGCTGCGCAACAGTTGTCGTTCGAGGGGCTTGAGTTTCGAGCCGGCATGCTCTGGATCGGCAACGGCTTCACCGAGGACGGCGACGGCAACCCGGTGCAAGGCAGCGACGTAAGCCCGCTGCGCTTCTCACCCGGTGTCAGCGCGCTGTTTCGCCTTCCGGGCGTCTGGCGCTTCACGCCCGGGCTTGATTTCTACTACCAAGAGTACCTGAAGCCCAAAGACCGGCCGTACGACAAAGTCGTCCCCACCCAGATAGAAACAGGCTCCGGCGAGGGCGATATTGCCGGTACCTTCGGGGTGCTGTTGAGTCTCCCGGTTGGCCCCGAGTTTCACCCTGCGGAGGACTGGCGGCTGGCGTTCGCGCTCTCGCCCACGCTCGCGCTACGCTTTCCGGTGATCGCAATAGAAGGCTCCGAGACCGAGGGGTTATTTGAGTATTTTTACTCAGGCGGGCGCTTTATCACACCGGAGCTGCGCGCGCGCCTCGGCTACCGGGTCTCGCCGCAGCTCGAGGTCGGCGCGCTGCTGCGCGGCCTGTACCCCATCGCCAACCTCTACGCCGAGCTCGATGACGGCGTGGAATGGTGGGATGAGCTCATGGTGGGACTCACGCTCTCGATCGCGTACCGCTTCGGCGCCGAGACCGCAGAGTAGCCGCACAGCCCGGCGTTCCCGGGTGGGCGCCCGGCGCTCCCGGGTG
>SLBH01000196.1 GCA_007126415.1 Spirochaetales bacterium | reverse complement strand
GCCGGCTGCGGCCTAAGTATGAAGAGGCGCTACAGGAGTTGCAGCTTCGCCTGCGCTCGGAGTTGACCACGATCGGTTTGGATCCGACCGTCAAGTGGCGGGTGAAGTCGTTCGACAGCTGCTTCTCCAAGCTTGTCCGTCGAGTTCGCGAAGCCGGCGAGCACTCGGACACAATGGAACTCACCGACCTGCTCGGTATCCGCTTTGTGTGCCCGTTCTTGGAGGATATCGAGCGTATCGAGCAACACCTTCGTGATTCCTACGAGGTGCTTGAGGTTGAGCGGAAGGGCTCCCAGTACGCGTTTCACGAGTTCGGCTACGACTCAACCCATTATCTGATACGTGTTCCCGCCGAGATTACCCGTCTCTGTGGGCTGCCGGAGGAGCTTTCGTGCGAGCTGCAGCTACGAACCATTCTGCAGGATGCGTGGGCCGAGGTGGAGCACGAGTTGATCTACAAAGCGGATTTTAGTCCGCTCGACGATCCGTTACGCCGCAAACTCGCGGCGCTGAATGCCAACCTTTCGTTGTCGGATACCATCTTCCAAGAGATTCGAGACTATCAGCGCGAGCTGCAACGCGAGTTAGAGAAGCGTCGTGGGGAGTTCTGGCACCGCTATCATCGAATCGCGAACAACGGCGGGGCGGGGCCGGATGAACGGTCCGAGCATGCCGGCAACGGCGGGCGACGGAACAACCGCGCGTCTCTGCGTAACGGGCAGGATGTCGGCGACACGCTCGACAACCTCCTTTTGCAGGCTTTGCTCGAGCACAACCGTCAAAACTTCACTCGGGCTATCGAGATATACGATCGCCTGTTGAAACAGCAGCCCCGTGCCGAGGTGGAGTCGGTAATCTCGGCGCATCGCGGCATGGCGTGCTTCGCCGAGGGGCTCCATCAAGACGCCATCGACGACTTCACGCGTGCGCTCGAGCTCTCTCCGGACAACCCTAAGGCGTTGTATTACCGCGGAGTTGTGTATCGTGTTCTGGATCGCACCGGCGATGCGCTTGCCGACCTAGACGCCTGTTTGTATCTTGACCCTTATCACTTCGACGGCTCGTTCGCGCGTGCCCAACTATACTACGATCTCGGTGACTATGTGCGCGCCTTGGGCGACTGCGATCGCGCGCTCGAGATTCAGCCCGATTCCCAACAGGCGAGGAAGTTCCGGGATTTGATCGCCGTGCGCGTTTCGCAATGATGTGGCGTATGAACTGTCAAGATAATGAAGTGTCAAGATAGCAGTAGGCAGAAATGAAAGCATTCTTGTCGTAAAGGAGCTGCGCTTATGTCCGAACCGTCCGGCCCCGGCAATGTTGGCTACGATACAGCCGAGTTCTTGGAGATCTACGGCGATGATGAAGAGCTGAAGGGCGAGATTATCGCGGTCTTTACCTCTGAAACTCCAGGTAAGCTCGAACGAATCAAGCAAGCCGAACAGGATGAAAACTGGGAAGAGCTCGCCAGAGCGGCGCACTCGCTCGCAAATACCGCCGGAACCATGCGCTCCGAGACAATGCTGAGCACCTGTCGTGAGCTTGAAACGGCGGCAAGGTCGGGCGACGAGGCCAAAGCTCGCGAGCTGTGCGGAGTAGTGCAAACCGGCTTCGCCGATATACTCGAGAAAGTTCGTTCGCTCTAGCCGATGCCGTTCCGCCGGTGCGGTCCCGCCGTTATTCTTCGGGGCGCCGCTCCGGTATCTGAGTTGGAGCCTCGTTCTTGACCGCGAACTCGGGTGTTAGAAACAACCCGCAGAAGCAGTGCCCAAACTCCTGTTGGTCGGGAGTGATGTAATCACAGGGGCAGATGATGTCGCGGTCACGCTCGCGCTCCCCGTCGCCATCGCGGCACGGACAGAGGAAATAGCCGTGGCGGTTGTAATTCACCGCGAGGCCCTCGGCGAGGTCGTCAACGAACTGCCGGTCGGGGTTTACCGACCACCCGTTATGCTGCGCCACCCGCTCGATGAACAGACGCGCATCTTGCGCCGTTTTCTTCCGGGACGCTTGTCCCGGTGTGTTGTTGGGGTTGTTCATACCGAATCACTCGTTCTCCGGAAGTCCAAGCGTCTTACGCCATTGTGCCTCGGTGAAACCGGTAAGCGCGCGCTTGCCGTCGACAAGAAGCACCGGAAAGATCGGCGAGATATTGAAGCGGGCGCGCAACGTGTCTTTTACCTCACGCTTGCGTTCGGGCGAAATCTCATCCAAATGTATGAACCGGTAGGAGAAATCGTGGTTCTCAAGGAATCTCAAGGCTCGTTTGCAGAAGCCGCAGGTTGAGAGAGAGAACACCGTCAAGGCGCGCTCGTTCTTGCTTCCTTCGTGCCGAGTGTACTGCAGTTCTTCGAATATGTCTCCCATGCGGTTAGAACTCCCTGGTGCATGCGTTTCCATATAGCATAGCGCGTTGGAAGGTGTGGCGACAAGCTGCAGTGTCTATGATACACTACCCGCCACACATCGTCGACGGATAGTGAAGGGCTTCATGGAAAGGCAGAACGCCGAACAGGTCACGCAGATAGACGACGAGCCGCAAGGAGTGCTCGGTAAGCTCCTCGCGCTCTTCACCAATAACAATGACCCGGAACGTGAGAAGAAACGCCTGCTGAAGGCGCTTCGTAAAGACCTCAACAAGAGTCGGCACAAGTTCTATAAGCCGCGCGGAAACGAGGTGCAGCCCGCCCTGGGGCGCTTTTTCTTTGATATCTACAAAGCGGTAGTCCCGGCACAGGCGATTCTACAGAACGCGGCGGGTTCCAAGGCGCTCCAGACTATCGTTATCGAGAGCTTCATGAGCACCGAGCAAGCCGAGATGCGCGACCGCTTCACCGAACAACGTATTCGTGAGGCCGCCGAACAGAAAGACACGCGCGAGCTTGCCGGCGAGCTTAAGCAGGCGATGGTGGCGTTTTTCGGTTCGTTCGATAACGCAACGGTCAAACAGATCAACTCTACCTATAACACGGTGTTGAGTTTTGTGCAGTTCGTTGGATTCGACTATTACTTCCTACTGAAGAAGTTCGATTCCTCGCTTCCGGAGGCCGACCAAAGCTACAAGCCCAAGTTCGAGGTGATCGGAGGCGAGTACGTAACCGACGATCTCAAGGACTTTCTCGAGATCGCTCCGCTGATCGACAAGACTCAGGACTGGGATACGGTCTTCGCTATCCTGCAGCAGTATCGCGGTGTTGAGATTATCTCGCGCGCGGCCTGGAAAAAGGTCGTAAACTCGGTCACCGAGGTCATCGCTTCGGAAGCGCTGTTGAAGATCGTGCAGTATGTGGAACAAGACCCGTACCTCGAGATAAAGCCGAGCTTTCCGTCCGAGCATATCGTGGAGGCGTATCTTAACACGCTGAAGACTACCACCGAAGCCACGATTCAGAAGATCCTCGCCGAGCGTCGTGGGCAGAAGGTGCAACAGTTGTGCAAGAAGATCTTTGGAACAACCACCATCGCACGTACCAAGCATTATACCGACGCCGGGAGCCAGGTCTACACCAAACGACTCCTAAGCGGGTACACCTTCACCGCGCCGATCAACTACCTGAAGGCGTTCCTGGTTGACTACTTCAAGAAGGATGTGCGCGAGCTCGTGCGCGATGTGCTGCTGGTTCGCGGGAAATGGTCGGCGAACGTCACCTCTCATCAGCTCTCCGAGGCGTTCCATCAGGTGATGTCGATTGCGGAGCAGATCGTGGAGTTCGATGAAAGCCTCGCCGACGATGGTGTTCGAGGTGCGAAGCTTCGCAAGGCGCTCGGTAGAGCGGTTGAACGCGACAAGAAGACGCTGAAACTCGTGCGCGAGCAGTTGTCGGAGGTAAACAACGAGGCGCGCAAGATGGTGGTCGAGGCCTCGCAGAACCTTATCACGATTGCGAAGATTCTGAAGCTCGTGATCGAGGACGCCGACCGTCAAAATCCTGAGGTTATCCTTAACTGGAAAGAGATCGAGGGATATACCGAAGACCCGGTTAAAGACCGCCTCATCGAAATCTATCGCCAGATCCACTACTTTGTGCAACTGATGCACGTCTACGTTAAAGGCAAGTAAGACGCCGGGGAAGATCTTTGGTTTACCGCGCGCCCTCAAACTCGAGCAGACGCGTCTTTACGCGTGTGCCTTCGTCCTCCGGCAAGGTCCGCAGGGCGTACTTGCCGATGCGTTGATCGGCTGCCACGACACGGTGGCACGGGATCACGATCGGCACCGGGTTCACGGCAACCGCGTTGCCCACCGCCCGCGCCGCTCCGGCTCGCCCGAGCTTCCGGGCGATCTCGCCGTATGTGACGGTGCTCCCGTACTCGATTTTTGTGAGCCGCTTCCAGACTCCCTGCTGGAACGCGGTGCCGCTAAGACGGGTTGCAACTGTGAAGCTGCGCAGCACGCCCCGAAAGTAGGCGTCAAGTTGATGCTCGAGTTCACCGCAGGCGTACTTGTTCTCCTCGACCTCGATTTCGGGAGGCCACGCGCCGATCGGGGTGTAGCTTATCTGCAGCACGGTGCCTGCGCGGTCTACCGCGAGGTGCAGAGGGCCGATCGGGGAGTCGTATCGGTGGGTATATACCACTGCGCGTGCGCGTTCCAACATCTCGGTTGGAAATTATACCGCTCGTTTTCTTGCGTGTCATCCGGCCGATTGTGACCGCCGAGAGCGCTGCTCGGGCGTGCCGTTTATATGGCGCTGCCTATAGGCCGAGAGCTTCCCGGATGCTTCCGGGGAAACATGTGCGTGAACCTCGATGCCGGCGTCGGTATGGTCTACGCTAATGACATGACCGTTGCGGTGAAGATACGCAATAAGGTCGTAGCGGTCGGCAGGGAAGAGGTAGACGCTCTCGGCGCTTTGCTCGTCGATGAGTTGTCGAATAAGCTCGAGCACATGCTCGACCCCCTCGCCGGTCGTCGCCGACACGAACGCGGTGCGCTCCGGCGGGCAGTCAAGCCGTTCGGTCGCAGCCTGTAGCGCGAAGCGGTCCGCTACCAGATCGATCTTATTGAAGACAAAGATGCGCGGGCGATCCGCCACCTCGAGCTCCTCGAGTACCTCGGTAGTGGCGGCAAATTGACGGTCTATATTGCGGCTCGCGGCGTCGATCACATGCACCAAGAACTGGGCGATAATGGTTTCTTCCAAGGTCGACTTAAACGCATCAACGAGAGCGGGCGGAAGTTTCTGAATGAACCCAACCGTGTCGGTCAGGACCGCGCCACCTTCGAACTGGGAGCCGAGTCGTCGCGTGGTGGCATCAAGGGTGGCGAACGGGCGGTTTGCTACGCGAACATCGGACTCCGTCAGGATACGCATCAGCGAGGATTTGCCGGCATTGGTGTAGCCCACGATCGAGCCGGTGGGAACCGGAACGCCGACCCGTCGTTTTCGCAT
>SLBH01000160.1 GCA_007126415.1 Spirochaetales bacterium | reverse complement strand
CTTCGGCCTATCCCCACCGGCCTCGAAACGACCGGTTCGCTGCCGGGCGAGCCAAAAGCGGTGCTGTTTGATGTCTACGGAACCCTGCTGATCTCAAGCTCCGGCGATATCGGCAGCGTCGAAAACACCGGTATCGAAGACGGCGTGCCGAACGCTCGTCCCGACGCACCGGAAGCTGAGTCCGGCGACGCCGCGTTTGCGGCCGCGCTTGCCGAGCTGCCTGAACTCGCTCCGGCCGCGAGCGCGCCGTTGCGCGCCCGCCTCGCATCCGAGGCGCGCACGTTGTACCTCACCACAATTCGCGAGACACATCGTCGCCTAAAGGCGCGGGGCGTGGCGAATCCCGAAGTAGAGATTCGAGATACCTGGCGTAGCGTGCTGCGGCGGATCGATCCCGGAGGGCAGCTCAGCTCGGCTGAAGGGGCGTGGGGTCACCTGCCCGATGATCTCGTCGCCCGGGTTGCGCTGCGCTACGAGATCTGCGCCAATCCGGTTGCTCTTATGCCCGGCGCCGCAGAGCTTCTCGCCTTGCTTCAAGAGCGCGGCGTCCCGCTCGGGATCGTCTCGAACGCACAGTTCTTTACCCCGCTTGTGCTCGAGGCGCTGTTCGAGAGGCCGCTCGAGGCGTTGGGGTTTCGCCCCGAGTTGTGCGCCTGGTCGTATCAGGCCGGTGTCGCGAAACCGTCGCCGGCACTGTTTACACCTGTCCTGGAGGAATTAAGGCGGCGTTATGCCCTGCAGCCGCGCGAAGTGTT
Source organism: Spirochaetales bacterium (assembly GCA_007126415.1). Taxonomy (GTDB): domain Bacteria; phylum Spirochaetota; class Spirochaetia; order DSM-27196; family SLAA01; genus B1Sed10-166. Next base: position 17,079 of record SLBH01000160.1, on the reverse strand, counting down.
GTATATTGGTAACGATGTGCGCAATGATATTGCACCGGCGGCGCAGCTCGGGATGCAAACCGCGCTGTTCGCCGGAGACCGTCGTTCATTACGGTTGCGGGCCGAGCGCTTGGAAGATCTGCCGCTGAAACCCGATCTCGTGCTCGCGCATTGGAACGATCTGCGGAGCATGTTGCTCCGCGAAAAGGATTTAGCATGAAGAAAGCGTTGGTGATCCTGGTTCTACTATTGGCGATCGGTGGAGCGGTGTTCTACCGCGGATGGGTTCAAATCCTCATCCCTGAAGACCACGTTGCGGTGGCGTTCAGCCGCACCGGCGGCTGGGAACCCGAGGTACTACGCGCCGGGGAGTTCAACTGGCGCTGGGAGCACGTTCCCCCCGGCAACATGCAGCTGTATCTCTTCAGCCGCGAGACGCATGCACTCGAGCTGTCAAAGTCGGGCAGTTTACCCTCCGGGGAGGTCTTCCAACAATACCTCGAGGGCAATCCCAGTCTCGATTATAACCTTGGCCTGGAGCTTCAGGTGCGCCTGCAAGCCGATGAGCTCCCGCGACTAGCCGAGGAGCGAGGGGTGCGCCCCGACGCTATCGAAACGTATCTCGAGGAGCTCGGCGGTGAGGTTGAGCGCCTCAGCCTCGAGTTCCTGAGCGAGTATTTCTCTGATGCGCCCGAGGCCGAGACGGTATCGGAGCTTCTGAGCCAGATCGAGGACGAGCTCGAGAGCCTAATTCAGTCGCGATACGCCGAGTTAGAGGTGGTGTCGTTCCGCGTGCGCGAACTGCAGCTGCCGGATCTCGCACTGTACCGTATGGGGCGTGAGATCTATCTCGATATCGTTGCGGCTCAGCGTGAGGCCATTATCCAGGCTCAGGCTGAGATGGCGGTCACCGAGGTTACCGAGGCTCAGAAGATCGAGGTGCTCGAGCGCTTCGGTCGCCTCTTAAGCGACTATCCGGTACTGTTGGAATACTTCGCGCTCGGCGGTGATGTCGGAGACCCGCTCAACCTTCGGGAGCTCCAGTTACTTGAGCAGATGCAGTAATGGATTACTTCTTTAACTTCGAGAAGCTCGCCTACGTAAAAGGCGGCCGCCCCGACGGGTGCATTCTCTGCCGCATCCGTGACGAGGACCCCGAGGCGGTAGACCTCTCGGTCTACCGCGATGCGTTTTTCGTGATCACGGTCAATCTATACCCGTATAACCCCGGCCACCTCATGCTGTTCCCGCAACGCCACATCGAGGACCTTCGCGAGTACACTGCCGAGGAACAGCGCCGGCTCGATCATCTCGTGCGTGAAACGCTTAACATCCTCGATAGAACGCACACGCCGCGGGCCTACAACATCGGCTACAACATGGGCCCGGCCGCCGGTGCCTCTATACCGCACCTGCATCTGCACGTGATTCCGCGCTACCCCAACGAAACCGGCATCGCCGACCTCTTGGCCGGCAAGCGCGTCCTGGTGGAAAGCCCGTTGGAGACCGCGAAGCGCCTGCGCGAGTCTTTTGAGCCGCTTGAGCGGGAACTCGCAGAGTAAAGACCGCCGCACGATAACGCGCGCGCGGCAGCACGCGTGGGTTAGCTCCCCTCTTCCACCGCGATCAATTGCTTCACAATTGCTTTAAGCGTATGCAGACGGCTCAGGTGACGGTCGAGCACCGCTTCGAGCGAGCGTGGACCGCGCGCCGCGGTTCCGTCTACCGCGGTGAACTTCTCGTTCAATGCGTTGTTTGAAGCGTTTCTGACGTTGGTAAACACCGTAGTGAGTTCCTCGAACCGATCGAGGCTTTTGTCGAGCAAGGTGCGAGCTTCACGGTCTTTCTGCGCCACAAACTTCTGGTAGGTGCGTTGCTGCTTAAGGTCTTTCTCCACCGCGTAGCGCAGCCGATAGAACGACTTGCCCTCGTCGGAATCAGGCGAGAAACCGAGATCAAACAGGTGCATCTTCTCGGCGGCGTCCTCGATTCCCGAGGCGATTGTGAGCAAATCGCGCCCGGCCTCCTTGACGCGTACCGGAACAATTCGCGAAAGCACGCGCAACAGCTCGACGATCTCGGGCCGATAGATCTCACGCACAAAGTGATACACCACCTGCAACGAGCGCATATGCTTGAAGACCGGCAGACCGAGTTTCTTGACGGTCTGTTGGATCGAGGCGCGGTAGAACTCGAACTCGGGAGGCTCCTCGCCAAAGAGTTCTTGGATCATTTTGTTGATCACGCCGAGACGCACATGAGGAAACAGCTCATCGAGCTCCGTTAACAGGTGCATCTTCAACGCCGCATGATAAAACTCCTGCAGGTGCAGGCTCGGCAAATACACCATCAAGCGGTAGTATGGATCGTCGTGCACCGTTTTTACGAGCTCAACCAGCGGCATCTCTTTGAGTACACGCTCGGCCTCCTCGTAAAGCCGCGCAATGCTTTCTTGCAGCCCCGCAACCTGCGCCGCATCGATAGCGGCGGTCTTGTGTTCGAGCGTTTGGGGATCGTCGGACTGCAGCACCTCGGCTCCCTCGCGCTCGTACAACAGGTAGAAGCGCAGCACGTCTTCGTGCAGCGCATTACGGCTGCCGTGTTTTGAGGCAAGGTAGAGGCCATAGTACAGCTGTTCAAGATACGGGCCGGCAACCGCAAACTCCGCGCTATCGAAGCTCGGCGTTTCCTGCGGAACCGATAGATCAAGGGTGTGTGAGAAGAGCTGAAAAAACTCGTCGAACGGAAACGTCCCGAGCCCGCGCAGATGGTAAAGCGGCAGCACGCCCTCGGCGATGCTGCGGAACACATCCTCGTGAATGCCGTCCATATAGAGTTTGAGACGCTTCAATACCTCGGAGCGGATATCGGATTTGTTTTCGCTCGTACGAAAGATTTCCATCATATCGTTAAGCGAGATGAACTGCTCGAGTTCGTACTTTGCGCCGGGAATACTGCGGCGCAGGTGAAACTCAACGATCTGGCGCAGCATCTGGGAGCCGCCCCAGGCCGCTTTTACGATAGGAATCACCGGATACGCGGCACGATATAGCTCGTAGACCTGCTCGGCAAACTCCGGGCCGAGCGAACGGGTATCAACATCGATAAACCGCTTTCCGCTGCGGCGAAGCTTGCGCTTCATCCGCCCGACACGCATCTGTTGGTAGAGCGACTCGTCGTCGAGCCCGCTAAAAAACTTCCTAATTGCGAACCACAGTCGCTGCACAACAGAGAACTCGGCTATCTCGCGCCGTACCAGCGCACGCCGCTGCTCCTCCGGCGGCTCACCGCGATACAGATGCTGCTCTTGGCTGCTCTTGGTTAGGCTGAGGCTCTGTACAATTCTATCGTGCAGGTAGCGACGCTCGTCGTCGCTCAGACTGCGTGCTAAGGTCTGTAGATTTGCGCTGCTTGCCATCGCCGTTCTGCGGTTACAGTAGTGCAAAACCGTGCGAGTTGCAATCGCGCCGCTCGTTTTTGCCGGTTGTTTTCCGATACATCAGTTTTCGCTCAAGTCGCGTTTGTAAACGCCGACAATCGAACCAGGGTTCGGTAGGAACCCAGATACGCAGAGTTCCGGACAAGGACGTCCGGGAGTGATCATCCAAGGAGGAGATATGATCATTAATCACAACACCAGCGCTGCATTTGCCCAACGTCAGCAAAAATTCAACGTGATGGACGTTGTGGGCAACATGGAGAAGCTGTCGTCCGGTATGCGGATTAACCGCGCGGGCGACGACGCCTCGGGTCTGGCTGTGTCTGAAAAGATGCGGTCGCAGATTCGCGGTCTCAATCGAGCCGAGCAGAACACTGCCGACGGTATTTCGATGATTCAGACCACCGAGGGCTACCTCCAGGAAACCCAAGACATCCTGCAACGTGTTCGTGAGCTGGCGGTACAGTCTTCCAACGGCATCTATACCGATGAAGACCGCATGCAGATTCAGGTCGAGGTGTCTCAGCTGGTGCGCGAGATCAACCGGATCGCGTCGCACGCCGAGTTCAACGGCATGAATCTCATGACCGGGCGTTTCGCGCGTGACACCGGCACCAACGTCGTCACCGCGAGCATGTGGTTCCACATCGGGGCGAACATGGATCAGCGTGAGCGCGTGTACGTGGGGACAATGACGGCCCAGGCGCTGGGTCTTCAGAGCACCGACGGAATGCCGCACGCCGCTACCTTCCTCTCGCTCTCGACTCCGGACGCGGCGAATGCTGCGATCGGCGTTGTGGACGACGCGCTGACGACGGTGAGCAAGCAGCGCGCCGACCTCGGCGCGTACCAGAACCGCCTCGAGTACGCTCAGCGCGGTCTCTCGGTTGGAGCCGAGAACATGCAGGCGTCGGAATCGCGTATTCGAGATACCGATATGGCCGACGAGATGGTGCGTTTGGTGACGAACCAGATCCTGCAACAGAGCTCGACCGCGATGCTCGCTCAGGCAAACCAGCAGCCACAGACAGTACTGCAGCTTCTGCAGTAACTCATCCGAACCCCAAAAAGCAGCCTTCGGGCTGCTTTTTTTTCACCCTCCCCTCGCGCGTGTGGCCACCATACCAGCCGCCGCCGTGTCAGCCGTCGCGATATCGGTTGACAGGCTCTCACCCGCCGTGTAGGAAGAGAGGCATGCAAAACGCGCCGGATTCGCATAGTCTTTCTCTTCCCGGTGAGCTGCGTAGCGTTGCGCGCATTTTCGACGAGAACGGTTTTCAGCTCTATCTCGTCGGGGGTGCGGTGCGGAACCTGCTTCGCGGGTACTATCCCGAGGACTACGATCTCGCGACCGACGCACGTCCCGAAGAGGTAATGCGCATCTTTCGGCGCGTCATCCCGACCGGAGTGCAACACGGTACCGTAACGGTGTTGTTTAAAGGCAAACAGTTCGAGGTCACGACCTTTCGTTCCGAGTCGGGTTATAGCGATGCGCGTCATCCCGACGAGGTCACTTTCGGCGTCGATATTGAGGTCGATCTCTCGCGGCGCGACTTCACGATCAACGGCATGGCGCTCGAGGTGAAAACCGGGGCGCTGCTCGACCCGTTCGAAGGCCGTTCGGATCTCGAACGCGGGCTTGTACGGGCAATCGGTAACCCGCGCGAGCGCTTCGATGAGGACGCGCTGAGGGTGCTGCGTGCAATCCGCTTCGCAACGCAACTCGGGTTCGAGATAGAGGACGCTACCGCCGCTGCGCTGCAGGGGCGCTCCGCCGCCCTCACCACGGTCTCGGTAGAGCGCACTCGCGATGAGCTAAGTAAGATCATCCTCGCGGCGCGGCCTTCGTACGGTTTACGGCTCATGCGGGAGTTCGGTCTGTTGAGCGCCGTCACACCGGAACTGTCTCGCTGCGCAGGCCATCCTGTTGACGAGGCGGAAGACGAGTTACTCGAACACCTGTTACGCACCTGCGACGCCGTCGCCGAGGCCAAAGACGCGAATCTCGATCTTCGCTTTGCGGCGCTCCTGCACGAGCTCGCGCTGCCGGAGTGTAGCGAAGACCAGGAAAGCCCCGGCGTACTCGCCGAGTGCGACGCGCGCTCAGCAGAGAAAGCGCACGACTGCTTGAAACGGCTTCGATATCCGAATAACACCCTTGAGCGGGTCGCGCACCTGGTGCGGCATCACCGCCTCCAGTTCCGGCCCAACTGGAGCGATGCCGCAGTGCGCCGCGTCGTGGCGGCGGCGGGAGTTGAGCAAATCTACGATGCGATTGCGCTTCGCAGAGCCGATCTGCGCTCCCGCGGATGCGATGAGCGCGCGGCCGAGCTGAACTCACTTGTAGCGCGCATTCGGGCGATACGCGAGCGCGGCGACCCGCTGACGCTCCGTGAGCTCGCGGTGAACGGGAACGATCTCGCGGCACACGGCGTACCGCGCGGGCCGCAGATGGGTCGCGTGCTCGAGGAACTGCTGCAGCGCGTGCTCGAGGATCCCGCGCTTAATCGCCGCCGGCAGCTACTTGAACTCGCGACCGAACTCTTGAACGTGACGTGAGCCTATTGGGAGGGGTCAATTTGGGCAGATAGTGACTTGTAGGCGATTGCGGCTGCGTTCTGCTCGGCCTCTTTCTTGTTCTTGCCTGTGCCGGGGCCGTAGGTTTCGTTTTCAACCGCAACCTCTATCCAAAACGTTTTACTGTGTTCCGGTCCGGTTTTCTTGACAAGCGAGTAGCGCGGATAGGTTTTGTAGGTCTTCTGCACCAACTCTTGCAGAAGCGTTTTGTAGTCTTTCTTGTGGCGGTTTTCGAGCACCTTGTTGATTTCGGGAATCAGGTAGCGCAGGATAAACTTACGAGATGCACGAAAGCCGGAGTCGATGAAGTACGCGCCGATGATCGCCTCCATTGCGTCGGCAAGGAGTGCCTTCTTGGTTCGCCCACCTGAGTACTCCTCACCCTTCCCGATGAGGATGAAGTTGTCGACCTTCAGTTTCCGAGCGATCTCCGCGAGGCTGTCTTCCGAGACCACAAAGCTCTTGATCTTGGCGAGGTCACCCTCGGCTCGATCCGAAAGCTGCTCGAAGAGATACTCCGCCACCACCAGCCCCAACACCGAGTCTCCGAGAAACTCGAGCTTCTCGTTGTTGTCAAACTGTTCCTGAGTCTCGTTTGCGTAGGAGCGATGAGCGAACGCGAGGTTCAGCAGCTCTAATCGACGAAACTTGATCGCCGCCTGGCGCTCAAACAGCTGCAGCTCCTTACGACGTTCGGACGAAATGGGAGGAGTGTGTAACTCGCTGAACTTCTTGCTCACCTGAACGAACCTTACCCACACCGGCTAACGGCCACTCTGCGAGTGCGGCCGCCGTTCCAGTCAACGATGCAGATGTATACGTATTACTGCTATAATAACCGCGCCCGAGAGGAAATTCCCGGGCGCGGATGTGTGGAAAACTATTTCTCGTTCCGGTGTTACTGCTGCTGCGACTTGATGAATTCTAGCGCATCCTTGACGGTCTCGAACTCGTTCGCCTTCTCGTCCGGGATGGAGATGCCGAGCTCTTCTTCGATTGCGTACACCAACTCATAGGTGTCTAGACTATCGGCGCCGAGGTCCTGACGGAAAGACGACTCCAACGTCACCTTGCTCTCGTCGACCTCGAGTTTATCGGCTACCAGTTTCTTCATTTTCTCGAACAGTTCATCCATAGGATCCTCCTGGTCTCTTGTTTTAGCTCAAATCTTCGCTTCTGACAATCTCTTTGCCACGATAAAAGCCGCATTTAGGGCACACGTAATGGGGGCGTTTTGAGGCTCCACAGTTGCCGCACTCAATGAGGTGGCCGAATGTGACGCGGCCGTTTATCGAGCGACGACGCCGAGTACGCGCTTTGGAATGTCGATACTTTGGTACTGCCATGGAATATGTCCTTATAAGCTGTTATGTCCGCACACCATAGCCGATCGCTTGGCGGAATGTCAACTGAGCCCTTGACACTAAGCCCTTGACCCGCCGCTACTCGCTACCGGTGCGTCGCGCGCGTTTGACTTTCTCTTTGAGGCGCTCGGCGACGATATCCGGCACCATGCGCGAAATATCACCTTCCAGCCTCGCGAGCTCCTTGATAGCCGAAGAGCGCAGCACGAAGTACTTCGAATCGGTCGGCATAAAGAACGTTTCAATGCGCGGGTTGAGCCCTTTGTTTATCATCGAAAGCTCGAACTCATACTCGAAATCCGACAGTGCGCGAACGCCTCGAATCATGACGCGCGCGCCAACCTTCTCGGCGAACTCAACGATCAAGCGGTCCCACTGGTGCACGCGCACGTTGTGGTACGGATCACACAGCGTGCGCATCAACTCGAGCCGCTCGTCGGCATCGAAGGTGTACTGCTTCTCGGGGTTCGTCGCGACGACGACATCTATCTCGTCGTAGATGCTCGAGATGCGGTGGATAATATTGAGGTGCCCGTGACTCGGTGGGTCGAACGACCCGGGAAACAGCGCTCGCAGCATGGCGGTCATTCTAAGCGGGCACGGTTTATCGGTCAATGGCAGATATGCTATACTTCACGCCGTGTTTCGCGCACCGCGAAGAACAGTAGCGACACGTCGAGGCTCGGGCTCGTACCGACGCCGACGCCGCCGTTTGCGCGGGTCGCTTCTCTGTGCGGTCTTCTCGGCCGGCCTAACGCTGCTCGTCAGTGCCGACCTTGCCGCCCGCGAGGAAAGCGCGCAGGCTGCGTCCCAAGGAAACTCTCAAGATCACGCGTATCGCAGCGGCGACTGGGTTCCGCTCGAGGAGGCGCTGCCACGTTGGCCCAATCGCGAACAGGAGCTGCGCATCCTCGAGCGGCAGGCTCGCCGTCGGGACGCGGGCGATAAGCGCATGGTGCTCTCGCGCTTCACCGAGCTCGTGGACAACGACTCGATCTCGCCGTTCGACCGCGCCAGTATCGATCTGCTCGGCTATCTCGCGCTCGAGAACGTCCGCACGCAACGTATGCCGTATAACCCCTCGACCACGGCATCGCCGCTCATCCGCCGCGAAGCGGTAGAGCTGCTCGGTCGTATCGGAGGGCCCCACGCCGATGAGGTTGTTCGCTCGGTGATGCGCAGCGACGACGATCTGGTGGTGCTTGCTGAGGCGGTCTATGCGCTCGGGCGGATTCGAAGCGAACCCGACCCTGAGCTGCTGCAGCTTCTCACGCGCATACTGGTACGCAACACCCGCGTCGTGCACGACGACAACCTTGCGTACGCTACGCTGCTCACGGTCGAGCGCCTGCATCGTTCGTCGTGGGGCATCGAAGACCCCGACCTGTTCCGTGCCGTGTTCGAGGTGAGAAACGGGCCCTACCTGGGCGTTGTGCGCCGCAAGGCCGATGACGTCGCGCGGCTTCTACGCCGCGGTCGCTAATCCACAGCCCGCCTTAGGATTGGTCACGGTCGTCGTGATGCTCATCGGCCTCGTCATCGTCATCGGCCTGCTGCGGCTCGGGCAGTACCGGGTCGGAAGCGCTCGCGCGCGACAAGCCGGGGCTGAGCGCGCGTCTCCACGGCACCGCGTTCTCGCGCTCTTCGTACTGAATACTGCGCACCACCTCGAGCCCGTTCTTGCCTACCTTCGCCTTAATCACTGCAAAGCGCCCGGCGCCGATATAGCACAGCCGTTCATCCCCGGCGACCGGCTCACGTTCGCCGATCTCTTTGAGCACGCAGTCGAGATGCGCCGGTTTGTTATCTTCACCGTAAGCCATCGCGCTGTTTACGTCGCGGACAACTTTGCCGCAGACCGGGCAATTGGAGGGATCGCCCCGCGGGGGCTTCGGGATCGCGGCGAGTGCTTCGGGGTGTAGGACGTCACCTTTGCTTTTGTTGCCGGCGCGGCCCGATGAGCGTCGCCGGCGACCACGGCGCCGTCCGCGTTTAGCGTTGTTCTGGTTGTTGCGTTCCTCTGCTGCCATTCTGCTGCTCTCCGTCGTATTCAATGAGCTCACGCGTTAAACGCTGCGCCAGCCGATCTATCGCGTCCTGTAGGTAACGCCGATCGTTGATGCGTTGTTTGAGCTCTCTGATTCGATCGTAATCAATCGGCTTTGCTGTGCGCACTATACTGCCTATGCGAACGCGTTTTCAATATGTCGCACGACTCCCTCTTTCGGCGACACCAGCAGCAGATCGAAGCGGATGCGATAGGAACGCAACTGCGGCGCACCGGCCATATATAGCTGCGCGGCCGCAGTGATACGCGCTCGTTTGCTGCGTGTGACCGCATACGCGAGCTCGCTCCACGGGACGGCGGCCCAGGTTTTGACCTCGAAGAACACCACGGTATCCTGCCTCGTACCTACTATATCGACCTCACCCGGGCCGCTTCTGAAGTTAATTTCAAGGATCTCATAGCCGTGTTCGCGCAGATACTCGGCCGCGACACGCTCACCGCGCCGTCCTCGCGCAGTGGTGGAATTCGCCGTCATTGCGGCTGCGGGGCTTGCCCGCCGGGCTGCGCGTTGAGTTCCTTCGGGTCTACCGCACGGGTTATGAACAGCTTACGATCATCAAAGAGGTCGACAATCTCGCCGTGATCGTTGTGGTACTCCTGACCTTTCTCGTTGATCATAATCTTGACTTTGGGCTTCAGCGGTGCATCAACGTTGTTTCGCACAACCCTGCCGATTCTTCCGTCGTTCAACAACACTATGCTGCCGATTGGGTAGATCCCCATCGTGCGGATGAAGATCTTGAGAACTTCGGGGTCAAACCGGCGCCCGTTGTCGCTCAGAATCGCGCGAATAGCGTTATATCCGATCATGGAGTTGCGGTACGGGCGCTTGCTCACCATCGCCTCAAACGAGTCTACCACTGCGATGATGCGCGCCGGAATAATAATGCTGCTGCCGGAGAGCCCGCGGGGATAACCGGTTCCGTCCCAGCGCTCCTGGTGCTGCAACGCCGCAAGGCCTACCTGCTCGGGGTAATGCAGCTCGCGGGTAATGATCTTGTAAGAGTGAATGGGGTGCGTTCTTATTTGCTTCAGCTCTTCGGTCGTGAGCTTCCCGCTTTTGTTGAAGATCTCTTCCGGGAGCCGAGTCATCCCGATGTCGTGCAGTAACGCAGCGGTTGCGAGATGAAGCAGTTTGTGCTTGGCCATTCCGCTGTTGATCCCAATCAAGCTCGAGAGCACTGCTGAGTTTATGGCGTTCTCAACATAACCGGCCTCTCCTTGGAAGCCGTAAAGAATGAACTCAATCATCTCGTGCCGCCGAGCGCCGAGCAACTGCAGGACGGCATCGATGATGCGGTCTACCTCGGCCGCCTCGATGTCGTCTTGCTCTCTTACTCGCTGATGGAGCCTGCGCAGCTTTTGTGCCACCTCGCTGTAGGTCTTGAGAACCTGTTGCTGTTCCGGAGTGTTAAACGCTTGCTGGAAAAAGCTGCCGGATTGAGCCTCGCCCTCTTTGCCGACTCTGCGCATCACGATTTCCTGCCCCGCAGTCCGCACCGTCTCAATCTTCCATTTTTCCAGCCGTTTGAGGTCTTTCTCTTTGATAGGAACGCGTTCAGGCACGAGCAGAGTGGCGTCGTCAACGTACACCGGCTGGTCAAACTGCATGCCGGGCTTCAGGTCCTTCACGGGGAGCGTTCTCATCTGTTTTTTATCCTGTTGCGTCTACTGCGCCAACAAACACGAGTATTTCGGCCAATACGCGATAGAACTCCTCGGGAACCAGTTCGTTCGGCTCGAGGAAGTACAACGCCTCCGCCAGCGGACCGTCGCTAACCTGCGGTACTCCGTGCTGCTCGGCGAGTTCGCGAATCCGCGCCGCGAGTTCGTCTCGCCCTTTTGCCAGTACAAAAGGCGCCGGGAGTTCGGGATCGTATCGCAAGGCGACGGCAGTGCTCATGGAACCATCCTACAGCTTTTTCGTTACAGCTCCTATTATATAATCGTCACCGTCCGATGAAAACCCATCAAAACCTTTTGGGAAACCACTTAATCCGATTTCGGCCACTCCTTCGCCCGCTAAACGCGCGCCGAGCATCCGCCAGGCGGCGCTCAGTTCCGGATCGGCGCTTTCAACGAGCTGCGGATCGTCTACGTACAGCGCGATCTTGCGTGCTCCGCTCGAGCTGTTCCACCACTCAACGCCCCAGCGCCGGCGTTCTCCCTGTAACACCAGCGTAGCGCGGGAAAACGATCCCCGCGGTTTCAACAACACACGCGCGACACCGCTGTAGCGTAACTCGCCGCGCTCTATCTGCAGCGGCACCGCGATCCAGTGCTCATTTTCACCGCCGACACCGGCCGGTTGCTTCGTATGGTTGAAGATCTGCAAAATCGCACCGGCGCGACCGGCGGTGTCGTTTGAAGCACGGGTGAACTGCGAACGTAACGTGGAGCTCAGGTTGGAGATCTCGGCCCCGTGATCGCTCCGGTTATCGGCCGATTCGGCTTGGATACCGGCCTTCGCGGCGCGCCCGCCTTGCGGGTTTCGCCGCTTGCGCTGCTCGGGATCCTGTTGTTGATCGCGCCGACCGAGCACCAAATGCTGAAGCTCGGGCCAGAGGTCAAGAAGCTCCGAGAGACCTTTGCGGTCGAGAACAATCAAGAGCCGAAGGTCGTGTGGCTGCTCGAGCCCAAGCCGGGTGGCGTTCCTATGAATGCGGGTGAACCGTTCGGGGTCTATCGCCAAGCCTTCGCGGAAAAACGCCCGCAACAGCTGAGCGGCGCGCTCGTCCAGCGGCAACGCGAGGCGCTCGAGAATTGGGGTGGTTTGGCGAGCCGTCTCTGCGTTGGTAAGATGCAGGAAGATGCGGCCCGCCTGTAGCTCCACGCGCGCCGAGAGGATATCTCCTACGCGCACCGGGACGCTGCTCGTGGCGGGATAGGTCTTACCGTCTATCGCGAGGAGCCATTTTGTGTTGGTGAGCGCCTTCACGACGCGCGCCTGCACGAGCCGACCGTTCTGCAGCGGCGGGGTGCTGCGAGCGGCGAGCTGTAGCCGGATGTTGCCGGCGGCCGCTTCGGGGCGCACGTCGCGACGGCTCCCGGGCTCGGTAACCTAGTTCGCTTGGCGCTTGCGTACCAGCTCGGCAACCTTGGCGGCTTTACCGACGCGGTTGCGGATGTAGTACAGCTTCGCGCGACGAACACGGCCACGGCGTGAGACGTCTATCTTGCTGATCTTAGGGCTATGCAGCGGGAACACGCGCTCCACACCCACACCGTACGATACCTTACGTACCGTGAAGGTGCGCTTCACGCCGCCGCCGTTCTTGGCGATCACGAGGCCTTCAAATACCTGGATTCGCTCGGTCTTACCCTCAACAATCGAAAAATGCACCTTGACGGTATCACCGATGCGGAAGTTCTCGCGGTCTTCCGCGACTTGCTCCATCTCAAACGCTTTAACCAGATCCATCACTTATTCTCCTTGGGTACCGCTCTCGCGAAGTTCACGCAGCATTTGTAGCTCTTCGTTGCTCAGCTCGGCGCGCTCCAGGAGATCCGGGCGCACCTTCGCGGTTTTCTGTATGCTCTGCATTCGTCGCCATGCGCGAATCCGTTCGTGGTGCCCCGAGAGCAACACCTCCGGAACTCGCCGCCCGGCGAACTGCTCGGGCCGAGTGTACTGCGGATACTCGAGCAACTGGCCTTCAAAACTCTCTTCCTCCAACGACTCGCTGCGGATAACGCCGTCCAACAGGCGAAACACACCGTCTACAATGACGAGCGCCGCAAGCTCTCCGGAGGATATGACGTAGTCGCCGATCGAGAGCTCAAGGTCTACGTATTGCTCGATAACGCGCTGGTCAAGACCCTCGTAGCGACCACAAATTAGCACAAGCTCGCTATGCTCTGCAAGCCGCCGGGCGCGCTCATGGGTAAACGAATGCCCCGAAGGTGAGGGATATACCGTCAGCCTATCTTGGCACGCCGCGCCGAGCACGCTCTCGATTGCTCGCCCCACCACGTCGGGCTTCATCACCATGCCCGCTCCGCCACCGTACGGTGCATCGTCGCAGGTTCGATGGCGATCTACGGCGTATGAGCGGATATCGATCACCTCGTAGCGGATCAGTCCGCGCTCAACGGCTTTTGCCGCGATCGAGCTGGCGAAATACGCGTGCACCAGCTCCGGGAAGAGCGTGAGAACCGTGAACTTCATTCCAGTATCCAGTCGGTAAGAAGCTCTATTCGTCCCTCAGCCGGCGCTACCTCGCCCACAAACCGTTCCTGGAACGGCACCACCGCGGTCTTGTTTGCGACGGTCTCAACCTCGAGCATCGCGGTTGCACCGTTATCCCAGACCGACCGCACGGTCGCTACCTCACGTCCTTGGTACACGAGGGCCAGGCCGACCAGGTCGGCGATGTAGTACTCGTCCTCGGCGCATGGTGCCGCGCGATCGCGTTCCACCCAGATCTCGAAGCCGTTTAACTTGCGCGCCGCCTCCGGGGTGTCGATACCGACGAGCTTCAGAAGCACCTTCTCGCCGTGCGTCCGCACGTGCTCCACCTCAAACTCGAGCTCGCGTGGAGCCCCGGCCTTGCGGAGCGTAACGTGCGTGAGTTGCGAAAAATGCTCGGTTTCCCCCGAACAACTGCGAACCTTGAGCTCACCGTGGATGCCGTGTGGCCCACCGATCTGACCGGTGGCCAGTCGTTTCCCGCTATTGCCGCTCAATCCAGTATCTCGAGCACCACCCGCTTGCCGGTCTTGGTTGCCGACGCACCCAGAATCGTCCGGATTGCTTTCGCGATTCGTCCGTGTTTGCCGATAACCTTTCCGATATCGCTCGGCGAAACCTTCAGCTCCAGGATGGTAGACTTCTCTCCCTCGATTATGTTGACCTCAACACCGTCGGGGTCGTCCACGAGGGCTTTGGCCATATAGCTAACGAGTTCCTTCTCCATGTCCGCCTCCTTGCAGGCTGTGAGCCTAGCTCAGGTAGAAGTTGTTACGATTTAACAACTTGCGGACGGTCTCGCTCGGCTTCGCGCCTTTCTCGATCCAGTCTCGGATACGATCCTCTTTCAAGACGAGTTGCTTGTCTTCTACCTCGATCGGGTGATAGAGCCCGACTTCTTCAAGGGACTTGCCGTCTCGCGGCGTTCGCGAGTCCATTACCACAATGCGGTAGTACGGTCGCGCCTTGGCGCCAAACCGCTTCAATCGAATTCTTGCGCTCACTTTTCAATTCCTCCTGACGGCGTGTTCAGTATGAGCTTCAGCCTTTTTGCATCTGCGACAGCATTGCCTGCTGGTATTTCTTGTTTTTCGTAGCTTTGCGCATCATACTGCGCATTTTATCGAATCGTTTCAAGAGCCTGTTTACCTCGTACACCGAGCTTCCGCTTCCGCGTGCGATGCGCTTCCGTCGTGACGGGCCGATGATGCGGTGGTTGAGCCGCTCTTCAAAGGTCATCGATTGTATGATCGCTTCTTCGCGTTTGATTGCGCCTTCATCTATTGAGTCGGGGTCAATCTGGCCCTGCATTCCGGGAATCATCTCCAGCACCGAGGAGACCGGACCCATCTTTCGAAGTCGTGCGAACTGCTCGAGGTAGTCTTGCAGCGTGAACTGCTCAGACTTCAGTTTCTCCTGCAGATCGAGCGCCTCTTGCTCGTCGATGGTGTCCTGAGCTTTTTCCACCAAGCTCACGACGTCGCCCATGCCGAGAATACGCGAGGCGATGCGCTCCGGGTAGAACGGCTCGAGATCGGTGGAGTTCTCGCCGGTACCGATGAACTTGATTGGAACGCCGGTGACGGTCTTGAGACTGAACGCCGCGCCGCCGCGCGCGTCGGAGTCAAACTTACTGAGGATTGCCCCGCTAAGCGTGATGCGCTCGTTGAACGCTTTCGCGACCTCAACCGCAGACTGACCGCCCATTGAGTCGGCCACGAGCAGCGTTTCCCGCGGGTCGCAGAGTTTGCTGAGCGACGCGATCTCGTTCATCAGCGGCTCGTCAACCTGTAGACGGCCGGCGGTATCGACGATGACGGTGTTGTACTGTTGCTTCTTCGCCTCTTTGAGCGCCGCTTTTACAACCTTCAGCGGATCGGAGGCCCCTCGCTCGTGATACACCGGAACCCCGAGCTGCCCGCCGAGCGTCACGAGCTGATCCACCGCCGCCGGACGCACAAGGTCGGCCGCAACTAAGAGCGGCCGACGGTCGTTCTGTTGCTGCAGCCGGTAGC
The DNA here is from genome assembly GCA_007126415.1 of Spirochaetales bacterium. Taxonomy (GTDB): domain Bacteria; phylum Spirochaetota; class Spirochaetia; order DSM-27196; family SLAA01; genus B1Sed10-166. The sequence continues at coordinate 1,448 of SLBH01000160.1, read as the reverse complement.
CGAGTTTTGCGGCGGTAGTGGTTTTACCCGAGCCCTGCAGCCCCACCAGCAACAGCACCGAGACCGCATCGGGACCCTTGAGCTCGAGATCCTGACGCTCGTCGCCGAGTAGCTGCACTAAGCGGTCGTGCACGATCTTGATGAACTGCTGCCCCGGTTGCACCGCTTTCAGCACCGCTTCGCCGGTGGCTTCCTCGAGCGTGCGGTTCACGAAACGCCGCACAACGCGAACATGCACGTCGGCCTCGAGTAGCGCGAGTTTGATCTCTTCTACCGCGTCGCGAACATTCTTCTCGTTTATGCGGGATTTGCCGCTGATTTCACGCGTTATTTGGCTAAATTTATCGGAAATGCGTTCAAGCATACTGTGAGGTCCGGTCCGGTCAGTGTCCTTTTTTATACCCTGTCGGCTTTCTCCGTGTCAACCTGGCGAGAGGTGCTTGTAGGACTCAGCGAATCTCGAAGAAGTGACGTTCGAGGTAGCGCAGGCGCTGTTCGGCCGGGCGATAGTAGCTACTCACCGGATACTCGTTCACGACCGTGGCGTAATGCCCGCGCGATCTTCTTAGATTGCGGTGCTCCGAACGTTGTTCGTAGAGCCGCGCGAGCATGAAGTGCGCGTGCGCAGTTTCCGAACCCGGGTTACGTGCGTCTAGATAGTGTTCATAGAACGCAATCGCGGCGCCGATCTCGTCGTTCTCGGCAGCCTCTCGCGCGCGCTCGAGCAGCTCCTCCGGCGGGATATTGCTTGGGTCGATCTCCGACTCGGCGAGCGCCGCCACCTCTGCAGGCTCCTCCGGCCCGTCGAGGTGCTCGTCGGCGCCGAGTTCACCCACGGCAGGCTCTTCTCCGTCCTCGTCGTCCTCGGTATCCTCGGCATCCGTAAGCCGCTCGCCGTTGGACTCGTCGCGTTCCTGAGAGTCTTCGGATGTAGTCACGGTTAGCACGTGGTCCTCTATCTCGCCTCGAGTCATGTCTTGCCGCTGGAAGCGCAGTCGAAAATCGCCCGGCTCATCTATGCGAAACACAAACTCGGTGTGGTCCTGTTCGCTACTACGCCGCACAAACTCAACGCGGTTGTGCCCGTTCTCAGACCCGAGATAGACCCACCCGCTTCCGGGTAGCTCAACCGAGAACTCTTCGCCTACGCGCTGCTGTTGCTCCGGCAACTCAACCGCCGTGGCTCGCTCACGCTCGTCGGGTCTCGACGGCATCTCCGGCACGGTTGCCGTTGTCGCGCGGTCGCGTTCGGGAGCCTGTTCGGGAGCCTGCTCCACCGCGTCCTCGCGGTCCTGCGCACGCTCCGGCACGGGCTCCGCTTCCGGTTCCGGTTGTGGCTCGGGCTGCGGTTGTGGTTGCGGATCGGGCACGGGCTCCGGTTGTGGCTCCGGTTGTGGCTCGGGCTGCGGCTCCGGTGGTGGTTCCGGCTCCGAAGCTTCCTGCGGAGG
>SLBH01000036.1 GCA_007126415.1 Spirochaetales bacterium | reverse complement strand
GTTGTTGCGCTTAGGAAGCTCAAGCGAGATGCGCCGCTCGTCGATCTGAGCTGTTCTAGAACGCTCGCTACCATACGCGACCCACCGAAGCACGTAATGCGACACCCCAGGCGCGTCCGAGCCCTGGTTGGCGTGACCGCAGCCCACCGCACCGTGGCGCTGTTCCGGTAGCCCGGGCAGTACAACCGTAACCTCGTAGCTATCGGAGTAAAGCGCGCAGCCGGCAAACGTGGAGACCGCCGCCGCGACCGCAACCAGGACCGCAACACGCACCGTTATACCCTCTCATTAGTATTACAACTGGGTTCGGTTTCATGTTGCTTCGCTCAACCGTGCAATCTCTTGCAATCTCTCGTAATCGTTGTCAACTGTGGCGTTTTCGTCGATAATACGGAGCGTATGGCGGCTTCCGATGCGTATCTTACCGAGCTAAACCACCTATTGACTCACCGGCGCATTTATCTTGAGGACAAGCGCATTCCGGTACTGAAAGAGCAGTTCCGCATCTACCACGGTGCCTACACCGGAATTCTCAATGTGTTACTCAAGAAAGGCCTCGTGGCCGAAGACCCGTACAAGGGCGACCAGCGCATCTCGGACGTCGCGGTGCCCGACGACGACACTTTCCTAGAGAGCGAGCGCGACGAGCAGCTCTCGATTCGGTTGGCCGCGTTCGAGAATCAGCTCGATTTCTTGAATAACTACGTACAGTTCAGCCTCGACTACCTCGATCTCAAGCGCCTCAAGATTCTGGCCGGGCTCGCGGCCTATATCAAATGGCCGCAATTAACCGAGACATCTACGCATATGTTGACGCGGAGTGTCGCGCAGTGTCTGACGAAGTTGCGCGCCGGCGGGGATCAACTCTCGCTCGGCATCGTCACCGACAACCACAACCAGCTCGTCAAATCCACCAACACCATCATCCAGATCTTGCGTGAGGTCGGCGAGTATCAGCGTGAGTTCTACAAATTCGAGATTCGCGAGCACGTCTTGCCGCACGTTGAGCTCGACCCAACCTTGGCTCGCCGGCATCACGAACGCGTCTTTCTCGCGATCAAGAAGGGCATCGGGGCCCGTTTGCCCGGGCGGCCGTATGTCGGTGAGCTCATCGCTCAGCTCCTCGATGAGGACTACGGCGACGGCGCCGAAGACGCACGCCAGGCGGTACTTCAGCGCCTGCGCGTTGAGGAGGAGAAGCCGAAGCTTAAGAGACAGGACAACGCCAACCTCCGTATCCTGTTCGAGGCACTCAGAACCATGGCGGGTGGCGGCAGGTACATCGAGACCGCGGTCCAGAAGTTGCGTGACAATTACGCGGTCTTAACCGCACGTCCTCGCTCGTTAGGAGAACGCCTAAAGGAATGGATAGACCGAGTCGTGCGGCAGGCCGAGCCCTCTACAGCGCTGACAGTTGAGTACGTCGATGAGCAAACCTCAGCCGTACGCCACGAGCAGATCGAGTTCGAGCCGTTCTGTGAAGACGCCCTCAAGCGAGCCAAGGTCCTCGGCGGCATTCAGAGTCGCATGGGAACGACCTACAAGAAGCTGCAACAAGCGCCCGAGCAGCAGGTCTTTCAGTTCGCAAATAGGCAGATAGACGAGCTTTTTCTGATCCGCCGCCGCCTCGAGGCACTCGACACCTATCTGCGATCCGAGATCCCCCGTGAACACCGCGGACGCCTGCGCACATTACAAGAGGATGTTGAAGCGCTTCATGACTATCTCGTGCGCGCCAACAAGAAGCGGCACAGTTACGTCGCGAAACTCGAAGAGATCGAGCAACTCCGCCGCCTCGGCGTTGAGAGCAACGGCTAAACCACGCAGCCGCATAGGCGCACTGCGGCTACTTCACGCGGCTACTGCGCGCGGTAGGTTCCCAGCAGCCGAAGGTTCTCGGCGACCTCGCCGAGTTCGGCGTACGCGGTCTCAAATACATCGAGGCTCGGAATCTCCATGTCGACATAGAACATCGGATGCCAGGGCTTCCCAAGTATCGGGCGCGACTCGAGCTTCTTCATGTTCAGCTTCCGCTCGGCGATCACCCGGAGACACTCGAACAACGCTCCGGGGGTATCTGAGGTGGTGAACACAATCGACGCCTTGTCGGGATTCGGCGTCGCAGCGTGCTCCTCGCGTACCAACACCACGAAACGGGTGTAGTTCTGCGGGTTGGTCTCGAGACCTTCCTTTATCACATGCATCCCGTAGGCGCGCGCCGCTTCGGCACCCGCGATCGCGGCGTAGCGCTTATCACCCTCGCGCGCGATATGGGCCACCGATCCCGCGGTGTCATAAAACGGCACCCGCTCCCAGTCGGGATGCTCGGCGAGAAAGCGAGCGCATTGCGCGAAGCCCTGAGGATGCGAGTACACCCGTTCTATATCGCGCACCTCGGCGCCCGGAACCGAGATCAAACTATGGATGATACGGATCTTTATCTCGCCCACGATTCGAAGGTCGGGGTACTGCAACAGAAGGTCGTAGTTCTCGTGAATAGACCCCGAGAGCGAGTTCTCGATCGGGAGCACCCCAAACCGCGTCTTGCCTTCCAGAACCGAGTCGAAGACGTCGCGAAACTCGGAGCACGGCGCGGAACGAATCTCATCGGACTGAAAGAAGCGTCGCAGCGCGATCTCGCTATAGGCGCCGTGCTCCCCTTGAAACGCCACCGCGAGCTCCTCGGCTGCTCCCTCAGCGGCAGCCGCCGCGTCCCGGGTTTGGCCTCCGCCGGCGGTCGCGTCGGAGCCGGTAGAGCGCATCCCGCTGAACTGAGGGCGACGCTCACCTCTCTCCGGCAGACGCGAGAGCTGCTTCTCGACTACCGGACAGAGCGCCTCGATATCGCGCATCAAGCGCTCGAACTGCTCCGGAAACAAGGTCTGTGGACCGTCCGACAGCGCTTCCTCGGGGCGCGGGTGCACCTCAACGAGCAGTCCGTCGGCGCCGGCCGCGATGGAAGCCAGCGCCACCGGCGACACCTTCTCGCGGATACCGGTCGCGTGGCTGGGGTCCACCATAATCGGTAGGTGCGTGAGCTTCTTCGCGACCGGGATCGCCGAGATATCAAGCGTGTTTCTTGTCGCGGTCTCGAAGGTTCGGATACCGCGTTCGCAAAGAATGACGTGCTCGGTCCCGTGAGCGAGCAGGTACTCGGCCGCCATCAGCCATTCCTGAATTGTGGCCGCCAACCCGCGCTTGAGGATCACCGGTATGCCTCCGGCGCCGACCACCTTCAAGAGCTCGAAGTTCTGCATATTGCGCGTGCCGATTTGGAATACATCGACGTACTCGCGCATCATGTCGTAGTGCGCCGCGGATACGATCTCGCTGACGATCGGCATCCCAAAATGATCCCCAACCTCGCGCAGGAGCTTCAGACCGTCTTCGCCACTCCCTTGAAACGAGTACGGCGAGGTTCGAGGCTTGAACGCACCCCCGCGGAGCATCACCGCTCCGGAGCGTTTCACGATCTCAGCCGTTTCGTACATCACCTCGGGGTTTTCTACCGAGCACGGGCCTGCGATCACCGCCACTCGGCCGCTGCCGATCTTCACGTCGCCGACCGGCACAATCGTATCCTCGCGCTTGAGCTCACGAGAGGCGAGCTTGAAGGGTTTGCTGATCGGGATAACGCGAACTACTCCCGGCAGGACCTCTACCTCGCGGTGGTCGATGGAGAGCTGTCCGACGGCGCCGAAGATCGTCTCTTCCTCGCCGACAATCTCGCGGACTCGAAAGCCGTGTTGTTCAAGAAAGCTTCGAATTCGGTTTTTGTGATCGTCACGAATCTGACGCTCGAGTACTATAATCATGGCTTCTCCTGGTGACTCCCTTTCTCGGCTTGAGCTCCGCGGGTACCGGGCTGCGGATAACAAGTACCTGGTTATAGCTGGGGCGCTGGAAATCGGTGGCGCATATAGCTTTGAAACCGAGACTCCAGATGATCGCGATACGCAAGGATACGGCGGCGGTAACGCTGCGTGCTTTCGGGAGTCTCTCCGCGCAATACGCGCCCGGGGCCGGCGTTGTAGATCGCGACCGCGGTCTCGGCATCTCCGCCGGCATCGAACGCGTACGAGAGGTAGGACGTACCGTGCCTTGCGCTTACATCCGGATCGAAGAAATCATCGTTGGTCAACTGCCGAAACGTCAAGGAGTTCAGTTGGAACAGTCCCCTATCGACCGAACGGCCGCCGCGGTTACGGTGCACTGCGTGAATGTTGTACTCGCTCTCGACCCAGACAAGCGCAAACACCAAGGATAGCGGCAGATCGTTGCGCTCGGCGTGATACAGCATCGGCAACGCCACCTCAGCACTACCGGCTTCCTCGATGAAGAACTCGGTGACCGCATCGTGAGTAACGTCCTCGCGGTAGAGCGTCAGCATCGGGCGCTCGGTCTCGAGCAGATTCATAACGTTTGCGTACTCGCCGGGCGATAGGCGCTCTTGGTCCTCGGAGAAATCGGGGTTCCCGTCTTTCCAGTAGCCTGTTTGCTGTTGTGCGGTTAAGATCTCACGATGGAACTGCGGTGAACCGGTTGAACACCCAAGCGCCGCTATGACCACCGCAAGCAGCAATACACGGTTGACGATAGCTTGCCTCCGACCTTTTTTCTCGCAATCAGTGGGGCAACTATAGCGAAATTTGGGCGTGATATCAACAACGCCGTCCCAACGGCGCCGCGAAGGCACGCCGCCGCGAAGGTGAGGTTACTCGCCGGGGGCACTACTCGCCGATGCGACTATCGGAGTTTCGTAACCACTGCATGCCCGTTTAGGTTGTGCATCACTAAGCGATCTGAGCGCTCGTACTCCTCGTGTACCAGGCGCGTGACCCCTTCGCAGCCGTAGAAGCCGTAGTCATCGTAGACCACCACGCCGCCGACCACGAGCGAGGGCCAGACCCACTCAACCGTATCGCGCGCAGATTGATACACATCGACGTCGATATGTACCAGACTAAAACGGCGAGTGCGGATGCGTTCGCCGGTCTCGTCCGGAAAGACGCCGCATAGGAGCTCGGCGTTGTCGATCTCGAGCTCCGCGAGCAAGCGCTGTACGATCTCGGGACTGGTGTCGGCGTGCTCGCCGCCGCGGTAGTACGCGTCGTGTGCCCCGGCTTTCACAACACCGCTGAAGGTGTCGGCCAAGAACACGCGCTTGGCCCCGAAGCCGTTGCCGTTGTACGCCCCGGTACGCTGCGCGACGCGCGCGGCCAGCAGCGCACCGGTACCACCGCGCCAAACCCCAACCTCCAGCAGGTCGCCCGGGAGCTTCGCGGCCTGCCCCGCCAGGCGCCATAACTCATAGCAGCGATAGATGTCTACCTTGGTATGCTCAACAACTCGGCGATAAAGCGCCGCAAACTCGGCGTCGATTCGCCAGGGTTCGTAATCCGCGACAGGGTACACTCT
>SLBH01000359.1 GCA_007126415.1 Spirochaetales bacterium | reverse complement strand
TCGAGGCCAGTGAGGTCTTGATCGAGCGCGAGGCGCGCGTGCTGCACGCTTGGTACGCGCCCGACCAGCCCGACGGTCTCTGGAGAGACGCCTGGCGGCGCTTCTACCGCGCGATCTATCGCGACAATTACCAGCGTCTTGCGCCGTTGGTGCCGGAGCTCATGCGCTATTTCCGGCGTGCCGGCGTCTCGGGCGACGAGGTGCCGCACGTGCTGCTCGCGTGGCTCCAGGAGTTTGCGTATCGGCGGGTAGGCGGTGACGCCGACGTGCAACCACCGCTCTCGAGCCTAATCACCGGAAGCGGCGACTGCGATAGCCTCGGCGTGGTATACGCCGCGTTGTTGCACCACCTCGGGTATAACGCGATCTTGATGGTGTCGCATGAGTACGGCCATGCCATGGTAGGCGTGGATATAGACGGCGCGGGCGCTCGGTTTGAGTACGACGGCACCGCGTATCTTGTGGCCGAGCTTACCGCCGATGTTTCGATGGGGCAGATAGACCGCAGCATGGCCGACCCGGCGGGCTGGATTGGTGTGGAGCTACGTCCCTGATGTCGGGCTGACGGCGGCCCGAGCCGAGCGCCGCCGGCTCGATCACCGGCGGCCGCATAGCCGCACGATGCAGCGGGGTGTTACCCAAATATACGCAGCACGGTCATCATCGTGGCGAGCACCACAAAAAAGGTGGAGGTGAGCGCCACGAGCATTGTGAAGCGCTTATCAAGCTGTTCGAAACGTTTGTCTACCTGCTCAAAGCGCTTATCCATTTGATGGGTCAGCTCTTCAAAGCGTTTGTCGACCTGCTCGAAGCGTTTGTCCATCGCGGCGAAGCCTTGCTCCATGCGTTCCGCGATGAGCGCTACGTCGCTGCGGAGCGCGCCGAGCTCACCCTTGAGCGAGTTCTCGCTGCGCTCGTGCTCTTTTCGACCGACGACATTCTCAACCAGCAGTACCACGTAGCGGTGCAGGGAGCCGCGGTCCTTGACCTCAACCGCGCTTTGTAGTTCGTGTTCGAGGATCTCGATAATCTCACTCATCGAACTCTCCATGACAAACATAGTATACACCGCGCATTTGACCGCGGCTACACTAGATAATAACCGGCGCCGTTTGCGTACTGCTTCGCTTAAGCACGAAACCGCGTGAATCTCCGGAGCGCGCTCGGGCCCCAGAAGGCGGACGCGCCCCAACGGGCGGCGGGCACACGCCCGGCAGGCGAATCAGTGGGGGCGGCTGAGCGGGTGGCGGCTCAGCTGTTTGCGTTAGTGGGTGGGGAGTATCGTGACCACCGCGCTGCGCTCGCGGCGCGGCCCGTCGAACTCGCAGAAGAAGATGTTCTGCCAGGTTGAGAGGCCCATCTTGCCGTCGATGATCGGGATGGTCTCGCTTGGGCCCACGATGCCGGCCTTCAGGTGGCTGTCGCCGTTCCCGTCCTGCCGATCGTGCAGCCAGACACCTTGCGGGATGAGCTTGCGCAGCAGGTCTACTACGTCGCTCTGGACGCTGTCGTCCCAGTTCTCCTGGATCATGATCGCGGCGGTTGCGCCTTGTGCGTAGACCGCGCAGATGCCTTCCGGAACGCGGCTGTCGGCGACGATTGCAGCCACCTGTTCGGTGATGTCGTAGAGCCCCTCTCGTCCGTGCGTCGGGAACTGAATCAGCTGTTGCATAGCCCAACTGTTAGCTCAAAAGCGCCGTCCCGTCAATCTGTTGTAGGTAGTATCTATTGTAGGCAGCACACTGTGGGCAGCAGGTCACTGCGATTACCAGAGATTCAGGTTGCGCAAGCGCTCGCGAAGAAAGCCAGGGTCACGGGCGATGAGGCGGTCTGCGGGGTTGAGCGTGTGCGGGGCGATTAAGGCGCCCCGCGAGGTGAGGCCAAGGACCGGATCACCCATTAGAACATCTATCAATGCGGAACTGTCGAAGAGGCGCTCCCGGTTGCTGTAGCCGTTTAGTTCAACGGTGCCTGAGTAGGCGGGGCCGCCGGTACTCGCGCTTGCCGATTCACGCTGCTCAGGCTGTGGCTACCCGAAGATCCGCAGCGCGGTCATCATGCCGGCGAGAACCACAAAGAACGAGGTGGTGAGCGCCACCAGCATGCCGAAGCGCTTGTTGACGTCGTCGAAGCGCTTGTCGACCTGCTCGAAGCGCTTGTCGACCTGCTCGAAGCGCTTGTCGACCGCGGCGAAGCGTTCGTCCATCCGGGCAAAGCCTTGCTCCATGCGCGCGGCGATGGTCTGCACGTCGCTGCGGAGGGCTCCAAGCTCGGTGCCGAGCTTCTGCTCGAGCCGCGTTTCGGCGGCCTGGTGCTCGCTGCGGCTCACCACGCGGTCTACCAGGATAGTGACGTAGCGGTGAAGCGCGCGGCGGTCTTTCACCTCAACGGCGGTTTCGAGCTCGTGCTCGAGGAGTTCGATAATTTCGCTCATCTGAGACTCCATGCTAATAGGTAGTATATCCCGCGGCGCAGGCCCCGGCTACTAGTAATACAACCGCGTTTTGGGCGCCGGCGCTTCGCTAAACGGTGAAACTATCCGCGGCTTGAGCGACTATCGCCGTACCGCCTACTCCGTTGCTTAGGTGTGCGGCTACCAAACGGCGCGGCTGTAGTACGCGCTCATTTCACGGTCGGAGCTAATGAGCGGAGCTTTGAACCGCATTGCCAATGCGGTGATCCAGCGATCGACCGGATCGCGATGAGCCCGGTCAAGCAAGGCACCCGAAACAGCCAGTTCGTCGTCAAGGTAGTGAATGCGCAAACGGTCAACCTCGGCAAGGCGCGCGCGGTAATCGCAGATTGTACCCGGAAGCTCAAGGGCTCCTTTGCGATGCTTCAATGCGATCTCCCACACTGAAACAGACAGAACAGTTATCTCTTCGGCGCTCCGGAGCCAATGTCAAGTACAGCAGTACTGCGGTGTCGAGTACCACCAGTTCAGGCGAGTGAGCCGGTTCAGGCATCAGACCATTCGTCCAGCGTCGGCGGGTGCGGGTCTTCGTGAAGAACGAGCTTGCCGGTCAGATCGCTGAACACCTCCCGCACATCACGCTTCCGGGAGTAGGGGCGCACAACAATACATGGACGGCCGCGATCGGTTATGACAACCTCTTCGCCGGGTGCCTCGATGGTACGCATGATCTCGAGCATTCTTGCCTTGAACTCGCTTCTTGGGAGCGTCCTCACACGTTCAACGTGACCAGGAATATCACCACTGTCAAACACTTGTTTTTCACCTCAACACGCTTTCGAGCTCGTGCTCGAGGAGTTCGATAATCTCGCTCATCCGAGACTCCATGCTTGTGGGTAGCCGTATCTCGCGGAGACAGACAAAATTGGGCTCAGAAGAGAGGTCGCCCTTTAGTATGATTTTTTTCCTAATCGAATTATTGCCCGCTCGAATATGCTGAAATTATTTGGCCGGCGTGGAACAATTTAGAACAAATGTTGTGGTCGGTGGGCAGTCAACCTCCGCGCGGCCTACGCCGTTTGCTTGGACAAAGCCGAACTTAATCGCCGGTCGGAAACAACGACGGCTGGTGGTGAGTTCGACGGCTATCGTCAAGGCGCTTCCTGAGTAGGAGCTAATAGGCGTGAGAATTCCCTTGAGAAATCAGATCGCTGCAGTACTTGTTGGTATACTTGTGCTGTTGGTGGGGTGTAGTAATCCCGTTAACGTGTCTTCAGACAGTTCGGAGAGCGCCGGAAGCTCACCCGGCGACAGCATCAACGACGCGCCGCGCGTTTATGCTGCCTCTGCTGAGCTGGGCGGCTTTGATTACGACAGCATGCCGGCGGTGCGGGTGAAACTCGCATTCGTAGATTCAAACGGCGAGGCGATGGAAGGGGCGGTCGCTACCCTGCAAACCGAGAACAAAGCACGCGTCTATCGCGGGCGCAGCAATGCCGAAGGCGTCATAGAGAGCGAGGTATCGCTGCCTTCGGCGCCGGAGGATATCACGCTCCTGGTGGAACGGCCCGGGTTTCAGTCGCGGCGCATGGTGATCGAGGAGATGGTGCGCTACGAGACGATAGACCGCAGGCTCGAGGTGCGCCGCACCGAGGGAGGCGTGAGCGCGCAAAGAGACGTCGACGGACCGGCATCGATCCTGAGCTCCGCCGACTCCGACGGCGACGGCGTGCCCGATAAGCTCGACGACTTCCCGTATGACCCCGAGCGCGCATTTCGCTCGCGCGTGCCGGCCGAGGGGATGATCACGGTTGCCTTCGAGGACCTGTACCCGCGCTATGATCCGGACGACCCCCGCAGGTTCTTCGACGCCGACTTCAACGACTTTGTCGCACGCTATGCAATTGAGGAGATCACCAACTCAGAAGGCGAGCTCGTAGAGCTTAAGGGCAAGGTGTACGCTACGGAGCGCCTTGCCGCCTACGACCACCTGTTTGGGATGCTGTTTCGTTTTGAAGGCCACTCGGCAGAGGTGCACATTAAGGGCCCAGACGGCCGCGGGTTTTTCGGCGTGCAGGACTACGCCGACGTCGTGCTGTTTGAAAGTACCCGACAGTTCTTGTCGCGGGGCTACCGGGCCGGTAAGCCCCAAACTATACCCACCTCCTTCACGATCACGTTTGACGCCCCAGTGCCGCGCAACTACGTTACCAAAGCGCCGTACGACCCGTACATCAAGGTGCACAACACCGGCGAGTACATCCACCGCATCGGGATGGAGCCTCATCCGTACGCTCCGCCCTCCGAGGGCGACGGGTGGAACTATCGTCATCCCACCACCGGCATGCCCTGGGTGCTCATCATTCCTCAAGAGGACTGGATCTACCCCGACGACCAGGTCTTTATTGAGGACGTATACCCAGGCTTCCGCTACTGGCGCGAGTCTTTCGGCGAGCACTACCCCGACTGGTATGCGTATTACAAGGAAGATCCGGTGCCGCCTGTGATTACCGCAATTGAGCCCGATCCGACGACGGAAGGACGCGTGGTATGGCCTGATTCTGAGACCTACGAGTTGCAGCTTGAAGAGTACGACGAGCTTGCCGGTGAGTTGTATTACCGCGCTATCGAGACAGAGGACGAGCTTCCTGAATGGCTGGACCTCGATGAAACGGAAGGGACGGTAACGGTGGAACCCGAAGCGGAACAGTATGAAACAGCCATGGTTCGGTTTTACAGCTCGTACAACGAGAACCCCGATCAGGATGAGGAGAGCCGTTCAACGATAGATTTCCCGCTGGCGGTGGAGTTTCGAGTCGGAGCCACCCCGGACGAATGAGCGGTTTTGGGTTCGTAGCAAACTGCTGTTTTGTCGAAACTGAGTTGGATGGGAGAGCCGGTGCAACAAGGGGTGAAACGGGAGAGTCCTCGATCGGAGACAATCCGGCAACATGGGAGTTGTGATATAGCGATGAGGGTGTTTAGAGCTTTGGGCTTAAGCCTGCTGGTCCTACTACTGGTTTCGTGTTCGAATCCGTTTAATTCGAATGG
>SLBH01000355.1 GCA_007126415.1 Spirochaetales bacterium | reverse complement strand
CTTCGCAGGACATGGTGCTCGGTATCAACTACCTCACCCGTTCCCGCCCCGGCGCCAAAGGCGAAGGGAGGCGGTTCAGCTCGAAGGACGAGGCGCTGCTCGCGCGCGAGTTTGGAAGCATCGATTACAACGCACTCGTGCACATCAAGAACGAAGACGGCTGGGTCGAGACTACCGCGGGGCGAGTCGTGCTCAACCGGGCGTTCCCGCCGGAAGTGGAGTACGTAAACTACGCGATGGGCGAGAAGGAGCTGCGTGCCTTGATCGCCAAGGTGTACGCCGAGAAAGGACCGCATGCTACGGTGCTGATGCTCGATGTTATCAAGGATTACGGCTTCCGCTACGCGACCTTGTTCGGCGCGACAATCGGCATGGACGACGTACTCATTCCGGATGCCAAGGCTACGATGATCGCGGATGCCAACAAGCAGGTAGAGTCGATTCAGAATCAGTACCTCGATGGGCATATCACCAACGAAGAACGCTACAACCGCGTGGTTGAGGCGTGGTCCAAGACCAACGAGGACCTCACCGACCACATGATGCAGATGCTGCGCGAGGACCGCTCGGGTTTCAACCCGGTCTACATGATGGCAAACTCCGGCGCGCGTGGTAGTCGCAGTCAGATTCGCCAGCTCGCCGGGATGCGCGGGTTGATGGCGAAACCCTCGGGCGACATCATCGAGCTGCCGATTCGCTCGAACTTCAAGGAAGGGCTTTCGGTTATCGAGTTCTTCATCTCAACCAACGGAGCCCGAAAAGGGCTCGCCGATACCGCGCTCAAGACCGCCGACGCGGGGTATCTTACGCGCCGTCTCGTAGATATCGCCCAGGATGTGGTGGTCAACGAAGACGACTGCGGGACGATTAACGGTATCGAGATGTACCCTCTCAAAGACGGCGAGGAGATTGTAGAAGGTCTCGCCGACCGCATACAGGGGCGCTTCACGCTCGAGCGGGTACGCCACCCGATCAACGGCGAGTTGCTCGTGGATGTAAACCAGGAGATAAGCGACGAGGCCGCACAGGCGATCGAAGGGGCCGGCGTCGAGAGCGTTCGGATTCGCACGGTCTTAACCTGTGAGGCGAAATACGGCGTCTGCCGGAAATGCTACGGCCGCAACCTCGCGAATAATCGGCAGGTAAATATAGGTGAGGCGGTAGGGATCATCGCGGCGCAGTCGATCGGGCAGCCCGGAACACAGCTCACGATGCGCACCTTCCATATCGGCGGCGCCGCCACGCGCGGCGCAGAGGAGAACCGCGTCTACCTGCGGTATCCGGTCGTGGTGCGCGGGGTAACGGGGCACACCGTGGATCTGCCCGACGGCACCAAGCTGTTCACAAGAAAGGGCAGGGTTGCGGTTGCGCGCGTCGTGCAACGCGTGGAGGCCGAGAAGGGCGAACGCATCCGCGTCAAAAACGACGACACGGTCAATAAGGACACGCTGATTCTCAAACGCGGTGATCAAGAGATACGCGCCGAGGATAACGCCTACGCCGTCGTTAAAGACCGTACCATACTGCTCGTTACACAAGATCAGAAGGTAGAGGCTCGCCCCGGTGCGCAGCTCGTCGTGAAGGAAGGTGAAGTAGTTGAGCCCGAGGAGTCGCTCGCGACCTTCGATCCGTTCAGTGAACCGATTATCTCTGAAGTTGAGGGTGTCGTGGTGCTGAAGGACATCGTTCAAGGCACTACACTGAAGGAAGAGATCAACGAGGACACCGGCAAGATAGAGAAGAAGATTACCGAGTTCACGCTCGAGAGCCTGCACCCACGGATCGTGATCCAGGGCAAGGACGGGAGCGAACTCGCGACGCATTTCCTGCCCGGAAACGCCTACTTGAACGTGGAGGACGGTGAGGCCGTCAAACCGGGTAGAACGCTGGCAAAGCTGTTACGCGAAAGCGCCAAGACCGCGGACATCACGGGCGGCTTGCCGCGCGTCGGCGAGTTGTTTGAGGCTCGCAAGCCGAAAAGTCCCGCGGTTCTGGCGCAGATCAGCGGCGTGGTCGGGTTCAAGGCGATAACTAAGGGCAAGCGCGTGATCATCGTAACCGACGCGTACGGAGTTGAGTATAAGCACCTCGTCCCGATGGGTAAGCATTTGCTCGTGCGCGAAGGCGATGAGATAGAGGCGGGGGATATGCTGTGTGAAGGCACGATCGACCCGCACGAAGTACTGCAGATTCTCGGCGAGAACGCGCTGCAACGGTTTCTCGTGAACGAGGTTCAGGAGGTATACCGGCTGCAGGGTGTTAACATCAACGACAAGCATATCGGTGTTATCATTCGACAGATGATGCGTAAGGTCGAGATCGTGCAGGTTGGAGACACCAACTTCATCTTCGGCCAGCAGATCGACAAGTCCCGCTTCCACGGGGTCAACCGTAAGGTCATGAACGAAGGCGGACAACCGGCGGTAGGGCGGCCGCTGCTGCTCGGTATTACGCGAGCATCGCTGAATATTGATTCCTTCATCTCGGCGGCGTCGTTCCAGGAGACGACGCGAGTGCTCACCAACGCAGCGATCTCCGGGTCGGCCGATAATCTGCGGGGACTGAAGGAAAACGTTATCATCGGACACCTTATTCCGGCCGGTACCGGAATGCGTTCGTATCGCAACATTCGCCTCTACGACGAGCACCGTGACGATTTAGACGCGCACATGCAACAGATCGTGGAACAGCGCGAACGCGAGCGCAGCGAACAACAGGAAGAGGAGCAGAACGAAGAAGCCGAGGTCTACGAGACTTGACTTTTTCCGAGCGGATTGCTAAAGTGCGGACTCACAACCCGAGTAGAGATCAACGAGCGAACGGACTAGGAGTTGTAACTAACTATTATGCCAACAGTTAATCAGTTAATTAGAAAAGGGCGCAAGACGATAACGCGCAAGACCAAGTCGCCCGCATTGCAGTCCTGTCCGCAGCGGCGGGGCGTATGCACGCGTGTGATGACCATTACTCCCAAGAAGCCGAACTCGGCTCTTCGTAAGGTTGCGCGTGTGCGGTTGACCAACGGTATTGAGGCTACCGCCTATATTCCGGGTATCGGGCACAACCTTCAGGAGCATTCGGTTGTGTTGCTGCGCGGTGGGCGTGTGAAAGACTTGCCGGGTGTTCGCTACCACATCGTGCGTGGTGCCAAGGACACTCTCGGGGTCGACGACCGTCGGAAGGCGCGGTCGAAGTACGGCACCAAGCGCCCGAAAGCCTAACTTTGTATTACTGGAGAGCTTGAGCTATGCCAAGACGACGAGTTGCGCCGCATCGCGCTATGCTTCCCGACCCACGTTACGGAAGCAAGACACTTTCGAAGTTTGTGGTGCGGATGATGTGGGATGGAAAAAAATCGGTCGCGGAACGCATTGTGTACGACGCATTAGGCGGCGTACAGGAGAAAACCGGGAATGAGGCGATCGAGGTGTTCTTGAAGGCGATCGACAACGTCAAGCCGATGGTTGAGGTCAAGAGCCGCCGAGTGGGCGGGTCTACGTACCAGGTGCCGGTGGAGGTTCGCGATTCGCGTCGCGAAGCGCTGGCGATGCGCTGGTTGATCAAAGCCGCGCGAGACCGAGCCGGGCGCTCAATGAGCGATAAGCTGAGAGCCGAGCTCGTGGATGCCTTCAACGGAGCGGGTGCGGCGTTCAAGAAGAAGGAGGACACGCACAGGATGGCGGAGGCCAATAAAGCGTTCGCGCACTATCGCTGGTAACCGTTCAGGCTGTCTGCCTGAGGTCGCCGGCGAAGTAACGTGACGCCAAACCGATCATCCAAATTGTATCGCTGTTGTCGGAGATACGGGGTGATAAGGTGGCTGGTTGCGAGTACGCTCGTAGCCGTATCAATTCGTGATAAAGCCCACACTTATCTTCAGTCCTTGACAAAGAGGCTGATCCTATCTACACTCCGGTTTCCCACACAGCAGCGGCGAGTTGCGTGAAGCATCGCTGCTAACAATATACGCATGGTGCAACTGATCCGCGTGCCGGCAGGTTGCCGCACGGGCAGTCCGTAGCAGCCCACATATTTATTTCTGATGTACTGTAGTTACGATACCGCAAGGAGGACGTAATGGCGAAGGCAAAATTTCAGAGAAGTAAACCGCATATTAACGTCGGCACGATCGGTCACGTTGACCACGGCAAGACGACGTTGACCGCGGCCATAACAATGCTGTCGGCGAAGACGACCGGCGGTAAGGTGATGAAGTATGAAGATATCGACAACGCACCGGAAGAGAAGGCGCGCGGTATCACGATTAACACCCGGCATGTTGAGTACGAGACGCCGAATCGGCATTACGCTCACGTTGACTGCCCCGGCCACGCCGACTATATCAAGAACATGATTACCGGCGCGGCGCAGATGGACGGTGCGGTGATCGTTGTTTCCGCTACCGACGGTCCGATGTCGCAAACCAAGGAGCATATCTTGTTGGCGCGACAGGTTGGCGTTCCGGCGTTGATCGTGTTCATTAACAAGACCGATCAGGTTGACGACCCCGACTTGATAGATCTCGTTGAGGAAGAGATGCGCGACATCCTCAACTCCTACGACTTTCCGGGCGACGATATTCCGGTGGTCCGCGGCAGCGCATACGATGCCATGATGAACCCGGACGACGACGAGAAGATTAAGTGCGTTACCGATCTTCTCGCCGCGATGGACGACTACTTCCCGCTCCCCGAGCGCGCCGTCGACCAAGACTTCTTGATGCCGATCGAGGATATTTTCTCGATTCAAGGCCGCGGCACGGTCGTCACCGGACGCATCGAGCGCGGTGTGTTGAAGGTCAACGACAAGATCGAGATTGTCGGTATTCGCGATACTCAGCAGACCACGTGTACCGGCGTTGAGATGTTCAATAAACTCCTGGACCAGGGCGAGGCCGGTGACAACATTGGTGCGTTGTTGCGAGGCGTCGACAAAAACGAGGTGCAGCGTGGTCAGGTTCTCGCTAAGCCGGGCTCGATCACGCCGCACGTTAAGTTCAAGGGTACGATCTACTGCCTGAGCAAGGAAGAAGGGGGGCGCCATTCGCCGTTCTTCACCGGTTATCGTCCGCAGTTTTACTTCCGCACCACCGATATCACCGGTAGCGTAACGCTGCCGGAGGGTAAAGAGATGGTGATGCCGGGTGACAACACCGAGATCGAAGCGGAGTTGATTCACCCAATCGCGATGGAGAAGGGACTGCGCTTCGCCATCCGTGAGGGTGGCCGGACCGTTGCAAGCGGTCAGGTCATCGATATTGTCGACTAAAGAACCGGAGACGGCGGGCCCTGCCTCTTGTGGCTGGGCGCCGCCTTTTTGGAGGAACGATGGCGAGCAACAAGATTCGAGTGCGCCTGCGCGGATTCGACGTTGAGCTGATAGATCAAAGCGCTCGATCGATTGTTGATACGGTGCACAAATCGGGTGCCACGGTTGCGGGGCCCATTCCGCTGCCTACGCGTATCAATAAGTTTACGGTGCT
>SLBH01000220.1 GCA_007126415.1 Spirochaetales bacterium | reverse complement strand
GAAGGCGATAGCTGGGAGCTTACCTACGAGCTTCGCTTTGCTCGCGAGAAGGAGCAGGCGGTGCGCACGGTGGTCGGCGATCTGCAACGGCTGAGCGGTGTGAGCAAAGTATCGCTTCTTACCCCGCAGCTCTCGTTGCCGATGTAGCAACGTAGCAGCGTAGCAGCCCCAGACAAACCGGATGGCCGATGCAAGCCGTAGCACGCTTTGAACGGAAGTATCTCCTCACCCTTGAAGAGTATCACCGTGTGCGTAACGCCATTAGGCCGTTCACGAAACGCGATCCGTACACCGAGGCCGCGGGCGGCGCCTACCTGGTACGAAGCATCTACTACGACACGCGCGATTACCGCGCCTGGTACGAGAAGGAAGACGGAGATTTCGGCAGGATCAAACTGCGAATCCGCGCCTATACCGAGAACCCCGAAGCCGATGATACGATCTCGGTAGAGCTCAAGACCAAGTACGGGAACTCGATGGTTAAGTACAGCGCGCACGTCGCTCCGGCCGAGTACCGGGAGTTCTCGCAAACCGGCCGCTGGCCGAACCACGACAACGAGATCGTCTGTGAGTTCGAGCGACTCCTGCGAGTGCGGTCTTTGGTACCGGTTTGCCTGGTACAGTACCGGCGCGAAGGCTTCCTCGGACGCGACCGGTCGAGCGTCCGAGTCACAATGGACCACAACGTAACAAGCACGCGTGCGACTACGCTCTTCCCGACGAGACCGATACTCAAGCCCCACCGTCCGAAACGCAGTATCTTTGAGGTGAAGACGCGTGAAGGCGAGCCCGGGTGGCTCCAAGAGATCATAAGGCGTCAGATGCTGAAGATGACCTCAAACAGTAAGTACTGGCAGGGGATCGAGATTGTACGCCCCAATATGGTGACGCCACGAGAGGTTGCTCCGTGAAACGCGTACGCGCACTTCTCATCTCAACCGCGGTCGGCCTCGCGACTCTCGCGGGCCTTTACGCGTTTTTGACCGCTTTCACCACCACAATCGAGTTCGCCGATCCCGGTCTGGAGGCGGCGGTGCGCGATGCGCTCGAGTTCCGCGGCGGCCATATTCCGCGCAACGACCTCGAGCGGCTTACCGAGTTAGACGCCGTCGAACGCGGCATCGAGTCACTCGAAGGCGTAGAGAGCATGCCGAATCTGATCCGGATAGACCTTCGCGGTAACCGGGTATCGGATCTTGAGCCGCTTGCTGAACTTTCGCGGCTGCAGTCCGTTACCCTGTGCGACAACAACATCATCGACCTTAACGAAGTGAATCTCCCCGCGCTCGCTCAACTACCGGAGCTGCGAGAGCTGAACCTGCGGAACAATCGCGGCCCGTCGCACCCGGAAACTCCCGATGAGCACGAGCGGATCTCGGACCTCACCGCACTCGCCGCGTTTACGATGCTCGAGCACCTCGACCTGCGCGACAATCACATAGAAGACGCCTCGCCGCTTGCGGAGCTCGAGCGCTTGCGATACCTCGACCTGCGCGACAACCGCCTCGGTGAGAACGAGGTTAGTAAGCTGTCGCGGCTGTCGCAACTGCGGCACCTCAACCTCCGAAACAACAACCTGCGCGATCTTAGCGGAATCGCCGAACTCAGCGCGCTGCGTTACCTCAATCTACACTCCAACGCAGACATCGACAGCATCGTCGCGCTCGTGGGCCTTGATGAGCTCGAGGAGTTGATTCTCCGAAACGTGCCGATCCGAGACGAGGTGCAGGTGCTCGCGGAGTTCCGCTCGCTCCGCCGGCTCAACGTCCGGAACACCGGCATCCGCGACCTCACGGTCTTGGCCGACCTCATGGCCGCCGGCGCGTTACAGGACGACCCCGAGAACAACATCTACGCCGAGCTCGATATTCGTGAAAATCCCGTGTCACAACCGGCCGGTGACGGTAACGCTGACGGTAACGACAACTCCGCCTATCGCGTGCTCGAAGAGTACTGGCCCCGGATCGCGCGGCGACATCCGCAGGAGTTGCCGCGATGATCGCGCTGCGCCCGCGGCGCTTCCGCCCACACTCCCCGCGCCCACACTCCCCGCGCCCACACTCCCCGCGCCCACACACCCCGTGCCGGCACACCCCGTGCCGGCACACCCCGTGCCGGCACACCCGGCGCCGGGAGTGCTTTGGCGCTGCGCTGCCGGCGACCGGGCTGCTTTTGACCGCGCTCGCGCTCGCGCTCACGATCGTGCTCGCCTGGGGCCTCGTGAGCTGCGAGCGGCGCGACTCTGCGGCGTCTCGGCCGGGCGTGCGCGAGTACGACTTTAACGAGTACCGCGGAACCGAGAGCTCGCTACCGGATGCAATCTTTGTTACCGGTGAGGACGGCGACGGAGAGGGTATCGGCGACGGCTTCTATCCGTTCACCGGAGTGAGCAGCATCGATCCCGAGCGCTCCGATGAGTTTCAGGGCTTTGGGGCGTTCACCAGAGACGAGCAGGAGTACTCGTTCGGCATACGCGAACGCGGCGATACCGACCTCCGCAACGCCCGCCTTTTCCTTGAGTACACCAACGACACCGACCGCACGATCCACGGCTTCCGCGTGTCGTACGACGTTGAAACCTGGTTCCTCGGAGAGCGCGACAACCGAATACGACTGAAGTACCACACACAGACCTCCGGGTTCGGCTCGATCGAGACAATCGTCTCCACCGCCAATCCGCGCGGCGCCGCCGGCAACGAGCGCGATATAGGAGCGATCGACGGAAGCCGACCTGAAAATCGCACCAGAGTTGAGACGACGTTCATGCTCGAGCAGTTACGCGGTCAAGCCGAAGACGGCCTTGACGCCTTTGCGCCCCTCGAGCCCGGCCGGCGCGGCTACTTCAGATGGCAGTACTCCAACCACAGAGTTACCGACGGCGCGATCCGCAGCGGTCTCGCAGTTAACAACGTCAAGATTGAGCCACTGTTCGACCCCCCTACGCCGTCGGGCGAGCGCGCCTCCGGCGATGATGGGCACCGCACGGCCCATGGTCCAATCGCGTTCAGCCACGATCCGGGGTTCTACTCGCAACCGCTCGAGCTCACGCTGACCAGTTCGCTCCCCAACGCCACGATTTACTACACCGTCGACGGTTCGCGCCCCGATCCGGCGAACCTGATGAGCGATCAAGACTGGGAAGAGCTGCCGCGCGAGTCACGCGCGCGAACCTTTGAGTACACCGACCCGATCGAGATCGCAACGCTCCTCGAGCGCGAGAACGACATCTCGCTTATCAATACCTCACGCCGCACCGACCACCGTGGTTGGGTGGAGCCCACCGAACGCGTTCCCAAAGCCGCAAACATACGAGCGGTCGCCAAGGCGCAGTATTCGCGTTCAGCGCATCGCGGCGCGAGCTTCTTTGTGTTCAACGAATCGGGCGACAAGCACCGGATTCCGGTCTGGAGTATCAACTCCGACCGAGCCGGACTGTTTGAGTCCGAGAACGGCATCTATGTACCCGGTCGGGTCTACGAGGACCCCAATTACTTTCGGCGAGGCGTTGAATGGGAGCGGCCTGCGCAGGTTGAGTTCTTTGAGGTCGACGGTGAGCGCAAACTCGCCCAGGAGATGGGCATCCGCATACACGGAAACTTCACGCGCACGTTCGCACAGAAGTCTCTGCGGCTCTACTCTCGCACCGATTACGGGCCCGGCCGCATGAGTTATCGCTTCTTCGATTCAAAGGAGATCGAGGACTTCAACCGGCTGCTTCTTCGTAACGGGGGGAACGACTGGTTCCAGGCCATGCTGACGGACTCCACCTTGCAAACCTTGGTGCAACACCTTCCGTTCGACACTCAGCACTATCGCCCCTCGGTACTCTATCTCAACGGCGAGTACTGGGGCATCCACAATATACGCGACCGCTACGACCAGCACTACCTGGAGACACACTACGACATCCCGCGCGACGAGGTTGTTATTCTCGAGATCGAGGGTGTGGTGCACACCGGCGAACACGGGCAGGAAGAACCGTATCTCGAGTTCCGCGAGCGCCTATCGGAAGGTGAGCTCAGCGGCTGGGATGAGATCAACGAGTACATGGCGCTGAGCGAGTACCTCGACTATCTCTTCGCGCAGGTCTACGCCGGCAATTACGACTGGCCGTTCAACAACATCCGCTACTGGCGCTATACAGGCGATGACGTGAGCGACGAGGCCGGACCACGCGACGGCCGTTGGCGCTGGTTGATGTACGATATGGATTTCACGTTCGGCCATAAGTACTCAACCACCTTCGACATGGTCGACTGGACCTTCGGCCATACCGCCGAGCACCCGTTCTACGCCGCCGACCGCCGCGACCGCGAGCAAGACCGCTTCGAGCTCAATCACAGGCTTATGGACCACGATGAGATCCGGCACGAGTTCTTGCAGCGGTTCGCAACGCACCTCTCGGCTACCGTTAGCGAAGCACGTGCGGCGGAACACGTAACGCGCCAAGCGCAGGCCATAGAGCACGAGATTCCTCGACAAGTGGAGCGATGGCAGCGGCCGCTCTCGGTTGAGTATTGGAAAGAGCAGGTACAGGAGATGCAAGACTTCGCGGCCCGGCGCCCCGAGATCATGCGCGCCCAACTCATGCGGCATTTCGACGAGATCGACAGGACCGTTGAGATCACGGTTGCCGGCCTCGAGCGGCACACCGACCTAACGCTACACACAATCGCTCTAAACGCAGACACACCCGGCGTTGAGATCTCGAACGGTTCCTGGACGGGACAGCTGTTCGCCGGCATTCCGGTTGTCCTCGTCTCAGAGACAAGCGACCTCGCCGAGTTCACGATCTCACCCAGCGAGCACGTCTCGGAACTCGTTCAAACCCGCGACCGCGTGTCGTTCACGGCAAGCGGCCCGGTAGAGCTAGCCCCGACCGCACCATAAGCTAACCGCAGTTACGAACCCAGATGACGCCGGCGCGCAAGGTTTCCCCCGTCGCGAGCCTCGAACACCAACAGTATCTCTGCCGAAACCTCGGAAGTATTCCAGAACTCATGCGGGAGCGAGGCCTCAAACAACAAGCTATCCCCCGGGCCCAAGTCGTAGGTTTGGCTTCCGACACGGTAGCGAACGTGGCCGCTGATACAGTACGCAAACTCCTGCCCCGCGTGCACCACCGCCCCTTCCGTGCGCGGTTTGTCCGGCGCCACGGTTACAAGGAACGGCTCGACGCGTTGATCGCGAAGGCCGATGCCGAGATGCTCCATCAGCAGCCCGGGGCCGTTCGCAGCAAGGCGGCGGTCGCGCCTCGTCAGTATCACGGAGTGCTCCTCGGGTTGCTCGAATAAGTCCGTTAGGCGAACATCTAACGCCCCGGCAAGCTTGTGGAGCGTAGCTATCGACGGTGAGTTCGCATCGCGCTCGATGAGACTGATGGCGTTCACCGAAAGACCGCAGCGCTCGGCGAGCGCGCGCAACGAAAAACCGCGCTGCTCGCGTAGCTCGCGGACGCGCGGGCCAAGATTGGGCTTCGCTTCT
>SLBH01000347.1 GCA_007126415.1 Spirochaetales bacterium | reverse complement strand
TTCGACCGCCAGGTCGTCGTCGACATGCCCGACATGAAGGAGCGTGAGGACATTCTGCGCCTGCACTGCTCTAAGCTCCCCATGGGAGTTGATGTAGACCTGCGGCGCGTTGCGCGCGCAACCCCGGGCTCCTCCGGTGCCGATCTCGCCAACTTGGCGAATGAGGCGGCGTTGTACGCAGCGCGTAAGGACAAGACGCATATCGAGATGGAAGATTTCGAGCAGGCCCGCGACAAGCTCCTGATGGGGGTTGAGCGGAAGTCTCGTCTCATCACCGAGGAAGACAAACGCAAGACCGCCTATCACGAAAGCGGGCATGCGCTGATGCATTACTACTGCAAGCACGCCGACCCGCTGCACAAGGTCACGATCGTGCCGCGTGGGAGAGCGCTGGGGCTGGCGCTGTCGTTGCCTGAACGCGACGAATACAGCAAAGCGCGCGGCTGGCTCGAGGATCGCATCAAGATCGCCTACGGCGGCTACGTCGCCGAGCAGCTTGTCTACGAGGAAACAACTACCGGCGTGCAAAACGACCTGCAGCAGGCGACCGACCTCGCACGCCGCATGGTGACTGAGTGGGGTATGAGCGAGATCGGTCCGATTGCGTTCGGCCAGGAAGACGAGCCTATCTTCATCGGCAAAGAGATTGCGCAGCACAAGGAGTACTCCGAGAGCACCGCGCAGGCGATCGACGCCGAGATTAAGCGTATTCTCACCGATGCGATCAACGAGACCCGTGGCATTCTCAGTGAGCACCGCGACCAGTTGGACTCCCTCTCCGCCGAGCTTCAGGAGAAGGAAACGCTCTCGGATCGCGAGGTGCGTCAGTTACTGGGGTTCAGCCCTCCACCGCATTCTGATGACGGACATGATGCACACGCCGCGTCACAGCTGGAGCAAGCAAAACAGGGCGCTCAACTGCAGCCCTCCGCCGAGGGGCACGCCGCCGAGGGGCACGCCGCCGAGGGAGACGGCACCGAAACGCACGAAGACACGCAAGATCGGGGTGAGCCGGAGAGCTGAGGGTCGAGCATGAAGCGAACGGCGGCGGTTGCGACTGCGGTCGCGATTATGATGATGTTCGCGTTCTCGGCCGCAGCCCAGTCACCCGACTCGGAGCTCGGCGATCTCTACTACCGCCAGGCTGAGCGCCTGCAGCTGGAAGGGCGCCTCGAAGAGAGCCTCCGTGTCGTGGAGGTCGGCCTTCAGCACGACGACCTCAACGCTGATCTTCTTACCCTGTACGCCGAGCTGTTGCTTCAGGACCCCGCCGAGACGCGCTACGCCGTTGAGCTGCTCGAGCGCGCGGTTCTGTACGGGACGTTCGAGCGCGTGAGCCCCGACGCGGGCTTATCGTTGCTTGCTTCGCTCTTGGTGCGTACCGGTGATTACCGTAGCGCTCTGGGCTGGATCGCCGATCACGCTCGGGATCGTGCAGCGCCCGATCTGCTGTATCACGAGGCGCGCGCTCATCTAAGGCTGCAGCAGTATGAGGCCGCCGATCGGCGCATCGCGCTCGGTCTTCGCCGCTATCCCGAGGATCCGCGCTTCATGCGGCTCGCGGTTGAGCGCGACCCGCTTCCGGGCTTCTCGGTCGCGCGCCTACTCGATGAGTATCGCGCAGCGCGAAACGAACGCGAGTATCTCAGAGCGCTCCGCCACTACGCGAGCTCGCTCGAGCCCGGCGAGAAGCAGCGGAGAAGGCTCGCACAGTACTTCGAGTACGGGGGCACCTCTCCGCAGGCGGTTTCGGAATACCTTCGCTACAGCGATGACCCGCAGGCGGAGCTAGAGCGTTTCCGCACGTTCGGTGGATTCGAAACGAAAGAACACATCGCGCGATTCTTTGAATCGCTGCCGGACGGAGCGGCGCGAGAGGCGCTTGCGCTCGAGCTCCAGACCTACAGCGGCGTGGTGTACGGCGATCGCGACGATTACGGCTACCCGCGCGAGCGTATCAGCCTTGAACGCGGGCAGGTGGCGCGTTACCAGTTTGATCGCGACCGCGACGGTAGGTTCGAGCACGACCTGTGGTTTTCCGAGTCGTTACCTCGCTTCTATCGCCGGGAGCAATCAAACGGCGTCGTGGTGCGCATTGAGTATCACGCCTACCCCGAGGTGGCGTCTGTGGTTCGGGGTGAACCCGATGAGAACGAGTTCCGGTTCGTTATGGTTCCGGGACGCTTTCGCTTTCCGGCGCTGGGCTTCGGAGAAAACTGGTTTTCCGACTATCCTCAAGCGATAGCCGAGCTTAGCCTTGCGTTCGACCTCGAGCTCCCGCGCCCTGCGGTACTCACTCGGCATGCGGCTCGCATTGAGGAGCGACGCCCTGATACCGAACGCGCTCATGAGATAACCTATCTAGACGACGGTGAGGTGTATCGGGTTACTGCCGACAACAACCGCGATGGGCGCATAGACTTAATCGTGGAGTACAGCGGCAACGAACCCTTGTTCGGATTGCGCGACTCAAACGGCGACGGCTACTTCGAGTCGTTCAAGCGCTATCACGCCGGGGTGTTGGCTGAGGTCGCGGTAGACGAAAACCGGGACGGAGTCTACACGTACTTCGAGGAGCCGGGGCCGCCGCTTCGTGTATCATGGGATCTGTTGCACGACGGTCGCATAGAGGTGCGCGATACCTACGAGAACGATGTACTCGTGCGACGTGAGTATCACGTGGCCCCGAGCGTATGGCCCGATGTTCGAGAGATTTCCCCCTGGAGTTTGCATGGTACGAGCGAGTAATCGCGTTTATAACTCACAAAAGCATCGAGATCTCAGGCGCGCTTTTTTTGGGGCGCTCTTGCTTGTGGTGGTGCTCGGTGCGTGTGCCGGGCCGCTCGGCGAGCCGGTTCCACCGGAGCGCCGGCGCGAGCATCTAGAGGCCGAGCTGGAACGCCTGATAGAAAGCGAAAGCCCTGCGCGAGCGCTTCAGAAGCTCGAAAGCTTACGCAACGACGAAGTGTTCGAGCCGCAGGAGCTCGAGCGCTATCGGGGGCAGGCACTCGAGGCCATCGAGCAGCGCTTTTCTGCGGCGGTGGATGAGGAGCGGTTTCAGAGCGCGCTCTCGGCCTTTCGCAGCCTCGAGGTGCTCGAGCGCACCGAGGCGGTCGCCGACTGGACTGAGGAGCGTTTGCTGTATCGAGTCGCCGAACAACATCGCGAGGAGGGCCACATTGTTGCCGCGCTCACCACGCTGCTCCTTATAGAGGATCTGGGTGAGCTTGAGAGCGAGCGTCTGTTGAACTACGGCGAGCTTGGACGCGAGCACAACAACCGTCACGTCGTGAGGCGGGTGATTGAGGCGCTGCAGGAGCGCGACGCCGAGGTGCCGGAGGACCTTACCGAGTTCGCCGAGCGCATACCCGATCCCGCCGACATGGTGCAGGGCACGGCAACGGTCTGGGTGGATCGCGGCATACGGCTGCAGCGCGGCGTGGGCCGGCCCGATCGGGTAATCGGCAGCGGTTTTTTCATCGACAAGCGCGGCTACATGCTCACGAACTACCACGTGATCGAGAGCGAGGTGGATCCAAGCTACCGGGGATACTCACGGCTGTACGTGCGGCTCGCCGAGAACCCGGAGCAACGTGTTCCGGCGCGCGTGGTGGGCTACGATCGCGTGTTTGACATGGCGTTACTCAAGGTGGAGGTGGAGCCGGAGTTCGTGTTCTCGTTGTCGGATATACGCGAGCTGCGGCCCGGAACCCAGATATACGCGATTGGTTCGCCGGGCGGACTATACTCGAGTATCAGCTCCGGTATCATCTCGGCTACCGGACGCCGCTTCTTGCAGCTCGGTGACGTGTTGCAGGTCGACGTCCCGCTCAATCCGGGCAACTCGGGGGGGCCGGTTCTCGACGCCGACGGTGAACTCGTCGGGGTTGTGTTCGCCGGGCTCGAGCAGTTTGAGGGCGTGAACTTCGCTGTCCCTTCGTTCTGGATTAAGCAGTTTCTCGCGCATCTCTACGAAGAAGAAGAGGTGAAACACGCGTGGCTGGGCCTCTCGGTACACGAGAGCAGGCGCGGCTTTGAGGTCACCTACGTGGCACGGCGCAGCCCGGCGGCCGATCTCGGTATACGCAAAGGCGACCGCTTGGTTTCGATCAATGGTGTAGAGCCCGACAGTATAGCCGATGCGCAGCATCTACTGCTCGGGATGACGCCGGACACGCTGGTGCGGGTGCAGTGGCGTAGAGACGGCGAGGAGCACTCGGGGTTGACGGCGCTCGATAAGCGCCCGTTCAGCCCCATCGAGGAGCAACTCGAGTACGTTGACGAGGTCGATCTCTTTCCACCGTTGTTCGGGATGTCGGTGAGAAACACAAGCACGCTTCCGTGGCAGCGCAACTACGTTATAGACCGCGTCTACGCGAACGGGGTGGCCGATGAAACCGGATTATCGGAGAACGACCCGTTTTCGCTGCGCAGTTTTGAGGTAAACGAGGACCACCGTGTTGCTCTGCTGCAGATCGTCGTGCGCAAACGCACCGAAGGTTTTCTCGAAAGCGGACTGCAACTCGCGGCCCTATTGGAAACTCACAACTTCCTGTAACGTACGGTGACGCGCGGACGTAGCGCCTATGGCAAAACCGCGGATTTCGGTTATACTGTGAACTGTAATGGCAGAGACAGTAACAGTTCTCACTCCGCGGGGCGATGTGTCGGTAGCGCGCATCGCAGAGCTGCAGGAGCACATCTTAGACGCCTTCAAACGCTACCCTAAAGTGGTACTAAACCTCTCGCGAATCGAGCGCATCGACCTAGCCTTTGTGCATCTGTTGTACGCCGCCAAACGCGAGGCCGAGTCCCGTGGCGTCGTTTTGCGACTCAACGGGCGCCTATCGCGCGAACCGGCGGAGCTGCTGCAGCGGGGCGGGTTTTGCAAGCAGGTTCCGGCCAACGGTCAAGAGCTTGAACAGGCACTGGTTGAGTTTGAAGGATAAGCGCGAGGGGTTCTCATGATCGACAAGTTTCGAGACAACTTCCGAGAAGAAGCCGAGGAGCTGCTGAACAACCTCGAGGAGGCGTTGCTGCGGCTCGAGGACAACCCGCGCGATGCCGACGAGATATCGAGCGTGTTTCGCTGCATGCACACGATCAAGGGTTCAGCCGGGATGTTTGGTTTCCTACACGTCTCGGAGTTTGCCCACAGCGTCGAGACGGTGCTCGACGATGTGCGTGCCGAGAAGCTCGCGGTCACGCAGGAGCTGATCGACCTCACGTTGTCGGCACGCGATCATATTCGCACGCTCCTCGCGCTCGACGACGAGCCCGGCGCCGAGGAACGCGCGCAATCCCAGCAGTTAATCGAACGTCTCGAGGAGCTACGCGCTCGTGCGTCGGTCGGGGCGGAAGCCCGAGCGGCCGAGACGCTCGACCCCGACTCGGTGCCCGACCTCGCGGCATCCACCGCCGAGGACGCGGGCGTCGCCGCGTCGGCGGGTCGCGTTGCACCCGGCCAGGAGGCGCCCGGCCAGGAGGC
>SLBH01000296.1 GCA_007126415.1 Spirochaetales bacterium | reverse complement strand
TGCCGGCGGAACCGGTACAACCGCCGCCGCGCGCCCGACCTCACACTCCACGGCGTGCGCCTCATCGCCGAACGCAACCGCGTTGTGTAGTGTGGGTTGTTTAGTGCGGGAGTTCTATCCGTAAGCCGAGCTCGCCGGAGTCTCAGACGGTGTAGGCATTGATGATCTCCTGCCGTCTTTCGTTGAACTCCAGGTAGAGCCCGAGGAGGTTCGCCGCGTAGAGCGCCGCCGCGTCCGCGTCCTTGGCGTAGAGCCGGATGCCCG
Organism: Spirochaetales bacterium; assembly: GCA_007126415.1. Lineage (GTDB taxonomy): Bacteria > Spirochaetota > Spirochaetia > DSM-27196 > SLAA01 > B1Sed10-166. Next base: position 5,229 of record SLBH01000296.1, on the reverse strand, counting down.
AATGAAGCGCCTCGTTGGCGTAGACAAGGTTGCGAGAGGACAGCTCTCCGAGATCTACGGTGCGCCCCAGACGATACGAAAGCTTGGCTGCGAAGCGCGCCCGATCAAGCGACGAAATCTTCTCTCCGGGGATCGGCATCATCGAAATATCGACGTCGCTTTCCGCTCAGCGGCTGTCAACGGATGACAGTGCCTGTGTGCAGTCCTCGAGCAGATCGTCCTCGGTCTCGATCCCTGTCGAAACGCGTACCATGTCGGGGTGGACGCCGGCGGCGGCACGTACCTCATCGGGGTGATCGTGGTATATGGTTGATTCGGGGTGAATTACGAGCGTCTTGCAGTCGCCGAGGTTTGCGAGTTGCTTCGGGATGCGCAGCGCGTTGATGAACGCGAAGGCGCGTTCGCGCGAGCCGAGGCGCAGCGTAAACAGCGCGCTGTAACCACCTGAGAACTGGCGCGATGCGATCTGGTGCCACGGGCTCGAAGGTAGGCCGGGGTAGTTCACCATCTCGACAGCAGGGTGCGCTTCGAGAGCGCGTGCGAGCGCAAGGGCGTTGCTGCAGTGCCGTTCCATGCGAAGCGCAAGCGTTTCTATGCCCTGTGACTGCAGATACGCTTCGAACGGAGACGCTAAATTGCCGAGGCTCTGGACTACCAACTGGCGCGCGAGGTAGAGAAACGCGAGCTCGCGGCCGACGGTGGATACCGCGTTTCGCATATCGGGGTCTGTGAGCGTATTCCAGTCGAACCGGCCGAGATCAACGAGCGCCCCTCCGATAGAGTTACCGTGACCGCTAATAAACTTAGTAGTGGAGTGGACCACGAGGTCGGCCTCGAGCGCGTGCGCATCGAGCAGAAACGGAGTAGTGAGCGTGCTGTCCACCACCAGAGGCGCGCCCACCTCGTGTGCGGCTCGGGCGGTTGCGGTTATGTCGGGTACGTCGAGCTTGGGGTTCCCGATCGTTTCGAGGTATACAAAACGCGTACGATCGGTGAGCGCGTCCTGCAGCGCGCCGGGCTCGTCGAGGTCTATATACACCACCTCTACCTCGTAACGCGACATCAGCGCGGTAAACAAGCGGCGGGTTCCGCCGAATAAGCTCGCGTTCGAGACGATGCGATCACCGGCACGCGTGAGCGTCATGATTATGGTCGCGAGCGCCGCCATACCGGACCCGGTTGCGATAGCCCCGCGCCCCCGTTCGATCGCGGCGAGGCGTTCTTCGTAGGCGGCAACCGTTGGATTACTGATGCGCGAATAGATATGCCCCGGCTTATGCCCGGCGAATACGTCCTCCAACTCGGCCGCGGTATCGTATGCAAAACCGGCTGAAGCGTAGATCGGCGTCGTTGTGGCTCCCTGTGCGCGGCCGGGCCGTGATCCGGAGTGAACCGCGCGCGTTGAGAAACCGTCGTGGTGTTCGCTCATGATGATGCCTCCTTAGGGCGGGCTATGGGAGTCGCGAGTGGTGTGCGAATCGTGCCGGCCTCAAATGCTGTACATGTAGCGGGCTTCAGCCTGCTGCTTGCCGATGATCAGGTCTTCAACCGTGCGGTCCAGCAAAGCGGCGAGTTCACGATGCAGTTCCGACCAGAAAAACGCGAGCGCATTCTCCTTGTGCGCTTCGGGCACCACTTCCAGTTTACCTTCGAGCGTCGTGAGTACGTCCTGAACCCGCACTTGACTCGGCGGGCGTGAGAGCATGTAGCCGCCGGCGGCACCGCGTATGCTGTGCACCAGACCCGCACGCCGCAGCGCGACGAGAATCTGCTCGAGGTAATGCTGTGGGATATCGTAGCGCTCGGCGATCTCGCGAATTTGGACAGCCCCGGCCTGATAGCGCATACCGAGCTCCAGTACGGCGGTCAGGCCATACACGCCTTTCGCTGAAAGGGTAAACACCGACACCTCCTTTAGGCTCGCCATCTAAGCTACCGTAGCCCGCCCTCAGAGTCAAGAAAGGCGCCGCGCGACGGCTGCGATACAGCGCGCGACGGCTGCGAGTTCAATTTCATCGTTCGATTGTATATGCTTGACGCTCGCGAATCGGGGAAACCATATTTTCGTATGGCTCGATCTAAACATGTTTCTTATCTATTGATCGGTGGAGGGCCGGCATCGGCCCGCGCCGTTCAGGCCATTCGGCGCCGAGATCGGCGTGGGCGCATCGTGATCGTCGGCGAGGAACGCTGGTGGCCTTATGACCGCCCGCCGCTATCCAAGGGAATGATTCTCGGCTCACCGCAGCCGCACGAGATCGTGAGCGAGCGGCGGCGCTACTACTGGAAACATCGCGCGGCGGTGAAACGCGGCGTTCGCGTCGAGCGGCTTGCGCTCGGCTCATCGCCTCCGCGGGCCTATCTCTCCGACGGCTCGAGCATCACGTTCGACAAGGCGTTGCTCGCAACCGGCGGTGTTCCGCGACGGCTCGGGCTGCCGGGCGAGGAGCTCGGCGGCGTACACGTACTCCGCACAGTAGACGACGCGCTCGCGATTGCGTCGGCTGTGCGCGGCGCGCGGCGCGCCGTTATCGTCGGTGCGGGTTTCATCGGGCTCGAGCTCGCGGCGTTCTTGCGGAAGGCAGGGTGTGAGGTTACGATTCTCGAGGCGAAATCCGAGGCCTGGGGCGAGTTTGCACCGGCCGAGCTGCGAGCGTTTCTGCGGAAAAGGGTTGAGCTCCTCGGCGTGCAGTTTCTGTTCGGCACGGTGGCCGCCGAGATTGAACGCATTGAACACACAGTGAGTGGCCGGAGCTCGGACGCTGATCTTGATCACTCCAACCAGCGAGCGTCCGAGGTAGGGGCTGGAGTGGCCGCGGTGCGAGCGAGTACCGGGGAGCGGATTCCGTGCGAGCTCGTCTGTGTAGCGGTCGGGAACGAGCCGCGCGACCGAGTTGCGCGTGAGGCCGGTATCGAAATCGGCGAACCGCAGGAGCGAGCTTGCGGCCCGGGAGCGCGCCCGACGCCGCAGAGCGTGGAGGCGCAGAGCGTGGAGGCGCAGAGTCCGGCGTTGGAAGGCACAGCGCAGAAGGACTCCGCGCCACAAGGCGGCGGGGTGCTGGTCGACTCGCGAATGCAGACGAGCGACCCGCGCGTGTTTGCCGCCGGTGATGTCGCGCTGTTCCGTGACCCTTACAGCGGGCGGCTGCGGCGCGCCGAGCATTACTGCAGCGCCGAGTACGGAGGTCTCGTTGCAGGTGAGAACATGGCCGGCGGCGGCGCGGAGTGGGAGATGGTGCCGTACTTCTGGTCCGATATTGGCGACCTAACCGTTGAAGTCTACGGCGACGAAGCGGCGTGGGACGAGATCCTGACACGGGAGTTTTATGACGAACCCGAAGACGATCCGAAGATTACGTTGCTCGGCCTAAAGGACGGGCGTTTGGTTTGTAGCTTTAGCGTGAACGCACCGGAGCAGGAACGTTCGGCGTTGCAGGTTCTCATTCGTAAACAAACGGCGCTACAGGAATACCGAGGTCTCCTATGCGACGCAGCGGTTCCGCTCGCTACGGTTGTGCAAAGGGCGGTGGCCGGCGGTTGAGCCGAGCGCGCGGAGAGTTTCAGCGAGACCGTGATTGATAGCCTAATGTGGGCGCTTGAACCTCGTGAGCCGAAGCGGTAGGCTCACAGGTATGCTTGAGGACACCTTTACGCAACTAGTGCGGTACCTTACTGAAGTGGGCTGGGTAGGCCTTGCGGTAGCGTTGGGCGTAGGACTGATCGTGGCACTCGCAGGGTATCGCCTGCGGCTTCTGTTTTTCTTTGTGGTGGGTTTCTACGCCGGCGCGGTCACGATCGGGCCGTTGTTCGCCGCTATGATCGACGCGCCCCAAACCGCGGTGATCTTTGGCGCCATTGCCGGTGTTGTCGCCGGATTTGTGGCGGTGCGCCTGTACTTTGTGGCGTTGTTCTTGATGGGGCTGCTCGCCGGCGCCTCGTTACTGGTTACTGCGGTTGGCTCGGTACTCCCTGAGGCCCAACTGCCGGTTTTGATCGCGGCTGCGATCGGCGGTGTACTCGGGGGTGTGGCCGCGATCGTGCTTGACCGCATCGCGGTGATCGTCGCGAGCGCCTGGGTCGGCGGCTTACACGTGGCCGGCGCCGGGTCTACGGCTGTCTACCGTGGGGGCGGTATAAGCGAGTCGCTCTGGTACATGCTGTTTCTCGGGATCCTTGTGGTAGTTACCGTGATCGGCGTACTGTATCAGTCGCGCATGTTTCCGACACAACGGTACCGGTACGACCGCCGCTATCGTAGAGAGCGATAGGCGGTCGCCCTTGCTCACAGTATCTCGAAGTTCACGACCTTTGTTTCTTTGACGACTTCGGAGTCGTCGGCGCGCACGACTTGCTCGATGAGTTTGCGGAGCTCGCTCAAGCTGAGTTGTTTCAGATCGAGGTCCATCTCGAGTTCAACCTTTACCTTCATCTCGATAGAATCCGCGTTTTCCGGCGCTTTGTCTACACGTCGGGCGAAAGCGTCGGGCGAAAGCGGCGCCTTGCTGTGGTTTACGCGAGGTGCGCCGGGGTTTCCGGGGCCTCCGGGGCCTCCGGGGCCTCCGATGAGAAATTGCGCCGGCGCCTCGAGACGGAATCTCCGGCCCGAGCTGCTTGTCGCTATGATCTAACGCTACGTCACGATTCGTCCTGCCGCTCCGTCGCGGGCGAGTCTTTAGCCTCTGATTCATGCTTGCGCTTGAAGCTCTCGAGCGCCGGCAGCAACTGCCCAAACTCTATCGGGAGCGGAAAGATCAGGGTTGAGGCCTGCTCGGCGGCCACCTCGGAGGCGGTGCGTAGCGAGCGCAGGGTCATCGCGCCGGGCTCATCGTGCAGGATCTTGGCCGCCTCCGCGAGGCGAATCGAGGCCTCTTTCTCGCCCTCGGCCTGGATCACTATCGCGCGGCGCGTGCGCTCGGCCTCGGCCTGGCGCGCGATCGCGCGTTGCATCTCGGTGGGAATCACCACGTCCTTGATCTCTACCGCCGAGACCTTGATGCCCCAGGGATCGGTAGCTTCATCTATGATTTGCTGCAGTACTTTGTTGAGCTTCTCGCGCTCCGAGAGCAGCTCGTCGAACTGCGCCTGGCCGACCACGCTCCGCACGGTTGTCTGGGCGAGCTGAATGGTTGCCTCGTGAAAGCGCTGTACATTCACAATTGCTTTGGTGGGCTCCACCACACGGTAATACAGCACCGCGTTTACCTTGCAGGAGACGTTATCGTTGGTGAT
>SLBH01000242.1 GCA_007126415.1 Spirochaetales bacterium | reverse complement strand
TACAGTTGGTGGTCATCAGGACCGCGCCGTTGAACGCTTCAAACTCCTTGTTCTGTTTCCACCACGAGTTTCCGTAGTTGCCGACGAAGTGTGAGTACTTCTTGAACGCTGGATAGTAGTTGTCCGGTAGCATCTCGCAATGCGTATACACGTCGACACCGGTTCCTTCGGTCTGCTTTAGGAGCTCTTCCATGTCGCGAAGGTCGTGTCCCGATATCAGAATCGCGGGGTTCTTGCCGACGCCGATATTCACGGTACTGATCTCGGGGTTGCCGTACGCGCCGGTATTGGCCGCGTCCAGCAGTGCCATCGTCTTCACCGCAAGGCTGCCGGTTTCCAGCACCAGTGCGGTGAGCTCGTCGGCCGTCTTGCCGTCGTCTACCACCGCGGCGAGTAAGCTCAGGACACCTCGGTAGATCTCCTCGTCCTCCTTGCCGAGCACCGCCGCGTGATCTCCGTAAGCCGCGATCCCGCGCAGCCCGTACACAATGGTTTCACGCAGCGAACGGATGTCCTCGTTTTCGGTTGATAGCACGCCCACTTTATAGCCCTTCGCCACGTACTCAGACGGGTCGTCACTGCGCCAGGTTGCGGCTTCCGGTAGGTCGGCTCCCGAGACGTTGCAGCGCTCGGCAAGCCGGTCGCGCAGCTCCAGCGCCTCAGCGATCAATTCGTGGAAGCGTGCGTCGTCGAAGTTGGCGTTGGTAATAGTGGCGAACAACGCCTTCAGCGCAAATCGTCCGGCCTCAGCCACGGACTCGCCGCGTTCGGCCAGGATATTCCCGTAGAACCCTATCCCCTTCACCACGAAGGTCAAGAGATCCTGTAGGTTCGCGGTCCCAGGCTCCTTTCCGCATACTCCTCGCGCGGTGCAGCCCTCGTTCTTGAGCGTCTCCTGGCACTGCCAACAAAACATGTTCATATCGTTCCTCCTTCCGGTTTCGGTCCCGTTACCGTGAACCTTTTGTGGTTGTTGCGTCCGCTTTTGGTTAGTAGAATACCATGGTTTACCTGGAGGCGTGGTATCATATGTTACAATCGGGCGATGATTCTTTGGCGCACAGGCTCGGCGCGTGTCCTGTCTTCACCACCGTCCCGGCCGAGCGCCTCGCGGCGGTGCTGCAACGCTATCGCTACCGGCTTGAAACCTACGAAGCCGGCGCGGTGGTTGCGTTTCGGGGAGACCGCTACGAGCGACTGATGGTGTTGCTCACCGGCAGCGTACGCACCGAGATGAACTCGTACAGCGGACAGCAATACACCGTCGCCGAGTACAACGCTCCATGCTTGCTTGCACCGGCGCTGCTGTTCGGCGAGGAGAACGTTATACCGGTCTCGGTGACAACGATACAGCCGTCGCAACTGCTGCGGGTATCGCGCACGGCGGTGCTTCACCTGTGCCGAAACGAGCAAGCCTTCCTCGAGGCCTACCTCGGCGATATCTCGACGCGCGTAGGGGTGCTTGCCGACAAGTTACGCCTCACGCGCTTCGGCACCATCCGGGAGCGCGTCGCGCACTACCTGCTCGACCAGTATCAGCTTCAGGGCACGCCCACACTTCAGCTCCCGCACTCTCGCCGCACCCAAGCCGAGATACTCGGCGCTACGCGGCCGGCGCTGTCCCGCGTGCTCAGCGAGCTCGCCGAGGCGGGCGTCATAACCTACGACCGTGATATTTTGCAGATACAGGATATCGTCGCGCTCGAGCGACTTGCCGACGAGGTGGAGTAGACGGTATAACGAGCCCGGAGGAACCGAGATGAAAGGCAAGATGAAAGGCAAGATGCGAAACGAGTCACGCCCCGAGAACACCCCAAAAGCGCCGAACGCCTCGGTTGCGCCGAACGGTTCCGAGACCGCACGCATCGGGATCGTCACGGTCTCCGACCGCGCGAGCCGCGGCGAGTACGAGGACCGCGGCGGCCCGGCGATCTACGACTGGTTGGAGAAGCACGTTAGCACGCCGTGGGCCGCGGAGCGCCGCGTTGTACCGGACGAGCGTGCACAGCTCGAGGACTGCTTGCGCGAACTCGCCGACGAGAGCGAGTGCTGCCTGGTTGTTACCACCGGCGGCACCGGGCCGGCACCGCGTGACATAACACCCGAGGCCACCGAAGCGGTCTGCGAACGCGCGATGCCCGGATTCGGCGAGCTCATGCGAAGCGTCTCGCTTCAAGTGGTGCCGACCGCGATCCTCTCACGTCAAACAGCCGGAACCCGCGGACGCTGCCTGATCGTGAACCTACCCGGCAACCCCTCGGCCATCGCCGACTGCCTCGGCGCGGTGTTCCCGTCTATCCCCTACTGTATCGAGCTCATGGGCGGCCCCTATATAGACACCTACCCCACACTGATACATGCGTTTCGCCCGAAGCACGCGAAACGAAGCGCACACGCCTAACGAGCTAACGCCTGCTGAATACGCGTTTGAAACGCGCAAGAGGCCCCCTCGGGCGCTCTCCCCGGCCCGCTTTGGAGCCCATGGTGTGGCCACCACTCAACCGCACGTGCGACATCTTTTCGATCACTTCTCCGGGTGCAACCACAAGAAGCGTGTCTTCGGGTTGCAGTCGATAGGTGCCGGACACGAAACTGAAGCTTTCGTGCTCTTGTTCGCGCACCGCAATCACCGTGATACCGTATACGTTCCGTAAGTCGGACTCGATCAAGCTCATGCCTACAACCTTCTCGGGTGGTTTGAGCTCCGCGAGCGCGATGTTTTCAGCGATCGGAAAGTAATTGAACAGAGCCGAAGAGACCAAAGTCGGCGCTATACGAAGCGCCGCCTCTTTGTTGGGGTAGATCACGCGCGTAGCCCCAACCGCCTCCATTATTTCGCCGTGTTGATCGGTACCTGCAACCGCAATAATTTCCCGTATCCCGATCTTTCGCAGATAGTGCGTTACTAAGATCGAGACATCCATGTTATCGACGGTATCCACGATCACAGTGTCGATATCCTGTGGAATGGTTTGGCGAATCGTCTCTTCGTTGAGCGCGTCCGCGACGTACGCTGCGGCGACGCGGTTCTTGAAGAGCTCAACAACCTCGGGGTTTTTGTCGAGAATCAAGAGTTCCACATCGGCCTTGAGGAGCTCGTCAACCATACGTCGGCCGAACTTTCCGAGACCGATAATGCCGAACTGTTTCACCCGTTACCTCCTCTTCATCACCAGCTCTCATTAATCAACGCTAGTGACCGTCTTGTACTCATGATGCATCACCACGACCGAAGCCTATCCAAGCAGTACCTCCCCCTCGGGGTAGTCGACGAGCCGACGTTTCGCCGGCTCACTACCCGGCATCGCCATCGCGATGATCCCCAAGCGGCCGCCGAACATTACCGCGATAACCACGATGCGCCCCGGATCCGTGAGCTCGGGCGTAATGCCGAGCGAGAGGCCGACGGTGCAGAAGGCCGATATTGTTTCAAACATCAGCTCGAGGAGCGTGAATGGTCGCCCTGCAGCCCAAACCTCGGTTACGGTGAGTAGCATAACTGCCGTCAGAATGAGAAGCAAAGACTTAATCAAAATGGAACTCGCCTTGTTTAACACCAAAGGGCTGATTTTACGGTTGCCCACCCGAATCTCGGCGTGCATCTCTCGGCGCCTGATCGCGAGGAGGAACACCAGCGCGACCGTGGTCACTTTCACACCACCCGCGATGCTCCCCGGTGCGCCTCCGATAAACATTAACAGCATCGTCCAGACCTGCGACGGTAGCGACAGCTCGCTTTGCGTCACCGTGTTGAATCCCGCTGTCCGCGGCGTTACGGCCTGAAACACCGCCGCCCACCAACGCTCCGTCTCGGTAGCCCCGGCAGGTGCCGTGGAACCTTCGAAAATAAAAAACACAACCGAGCTCAACAGCACAAGCCCGAAACTTATGCCGAGTACCAACCGCGTATGCAGCGACAACACACGCACCCGACCGGCGCTACGCTTATGCAGGTCGCTCAATACCACGAACCCAATCCCTCCGAGGGTAACAAGCAGCATTACCGGAAGCACAACGGCGGCGTCGGCCGCGTAGGCCTCGAGACTGGTATCGAACAGCGAAAATCCGGCGTTTGCGAAAGCCGAGATCGAGTGAAACACGCCCTTTAACAACGGGTTAGACACCCCCGCTCCCCGAAACGCGGAGGTCAGCGCCACTGCACCGAGCAGTTCTACGGTAATTGTCAAGATTACGACATCGCGCAGGATCTTCCGCGGCTCGTACTCAACCCCCGGCAGGTAATAGTCCCGGATCAATCGGCGATTCGCAAGCGAAATCTTCCGTCCGCCGGAACTCAAGTATAGGGTGCCGAACGCGATGATTCCCAGGCCGCCTGCTTGGATAAGAGCCATCAGGGTAATGACGCCGAACAAGCTAAACTGCGAGGTCTCGACCACAATGAGGCCGGTTACACAGACCGCGGAGGTCGCGGTGAACAATGCATCGAGATAACGCAACGAGCCGTCTCCTTGCCACGAGACAGGCAGCCACAGCAACACCGAGCCGATCGCGATCGTTGTAATGAAGTACGCAAACAGTATCGCTTTATTCGACCATACGCGCGTCACGACACTCCTCTACTACGCCCAAGGGTACGCTGATTTTGCTGGTGCAACGGAGTTCGGTCAAGCACCGATGTCCGCCGGATGTCCGCCGCCGAACGGTAGACCGCACAACCCCGGGGCATACGGCTCACCCTGTAAAGATCCGCCCTCGCCGCCGAGCTTCACTCGGGGGCCGTTTACGACACTCCAATTACCCCCTATACTCAGAACGTTACGCTCTAGTTGCAGCAACGAGGAGTAAGCTATGATCGAGTTCATTCTCGCCTCGGCGAGCGGCACGATGCTGCTCCGGAGAAAGCGCCGCCGATAGCGGCTAACGCGAGTGCGCGCCGGCGCGCTTGCGTTGCCGCGGCGAGTTAGTCGTATGCCCCATCCGGTTTCGTTGGTTGTGTTATTCGCGGCAATCTTAGTCGTGGTGACTTGGCGCCGGGGGATTCGCGCAAACCGCGCGTTGATCCTGTCCGCCTGCGGCGCGGTAGAGCATGCATTCGAGCCGAGCGACACAACCTACAAGAACATCGGCGGCAGTATCGGCTACCAGTTCCAGCACACCCTCAAGCCCCCGTTATCTCGCCTCGACGGCACGATCACGACCGTCCCGCGCGAAGCGATACTGTATCTACCGATCGCGCGGGCGCTCGGCCGGCAAGACATCCTCCAACTAACGCTCTACTGCGCAAATCTGCCGCCGGGTATGGGCCACATCGTTGAGCTTAAGCAGCTTCGGCGCGGCTGGATTGTGCCCGAGGAAACCGAGCAGATGTACGCCCAGACCGCTCAGCTAGAAGACAAGACCGTGATCGTGTACTACTTCAACCCATACGTCCGTGAGCAACTCGCCGCGCGTTTTTTGGATATAGCCCGCTCGCCGGCGTTTCGCTACCTTGGGTACTACGGAAGTTACGGCTACGTTACGCTACGGCTGGATCCAACCGTTG
>SLBH01000121.1 GCA_007126415.1 Spirochaetales bacterium | reverse complement strand
GTATGAACGCGTACATCAGTGAGTTGTGGGCCGAGATCTACGGTTCCGCTACCGCGGAGCGAACCGTCGATCAGTTGCGTGACCTGGTCGAGCACTATCGCGCGCTCATACACCCGCCTGAGAGCCGTCGCGTGCGCCGGTGCGACCGGCAGGTGGAGCTCGATCCGAGTCAAGCCGGAATCGGGCTTGATCATCGCGATGCGGTGATGATCGCGTACGGCGATCACCTGCGAGGGCCGGAGGCGTCGCCGCTCACGTATCTGCATCGTTTTCTCGCTGATGAGCTCGAGGGCACGGTTTCCGGCGTGCATGTGCTGCCGTTTTCGCCGTACTCTTCCGACGACGGCTTTTCAGTGATCGATTATCGGGAGGTCAACCCGGAGCTCGGAAGCTGGGAAGACCTCGAGCGCTTGGGGCAAGACTTCATCCTCATGGTTGATCTGGTGCTCAATCACTGTTCGGCCGAGAGCGAGTGGTTTCAAGCCTTTCTGCGTGATGAGGCGCCGTACAACGAGTTCTTCATCACGATCCCGCCGGGCACCGACACCTCAACCGTGGTGCGGCCGCGGGCGCTGCCGCTGTTGCACGAGTTCGAGACCGCACGCGGGCCGCTCCTGGTCTGGACCACCTTCAGCCGCGACCAGGTCGACCTCAACTACGCGAATCCGCGCGTTTTGCTCGAGATGCTGGATACTCTTTTGCTGTACCTGCAGCGCGGCGCTCAGATTGTGCGGCTCGACGCGGTAGCCTACCTCTGGAAGGAGCTCGGCACATCCTGCATCCACCATTCCAAGACGCACGCGGTTGTGCGGCTGATGCGGGCGGTGCTTGAGGAAGTTGCGCCTTGGGCCTTGCTTATCACCGAGACCAACGTTCCCCACGAAGAGAACATCAGCTACTTCGGAGACGGAACCGACGAAGCGCATATGGTCTATAACTTCTCGCTCCCGCCGCTGACGCTCGACGCGTTTCTGAACGCCGACGCGCGGTATCTGAGCGACTGGGCCGCCACGCTGCCACAGCGCAGTACCGGCACCGCGTTTCTTAACTTTCTCGCGTCGCACGACGGGGTCGGGGTGCTCCCGGCGCGCGGAGTGCTACCGGAAGACCGCATCGGGCGCCTAATCGACGGGGTGCGCGAGCGCGGCGGGCTCGTATCCTACAAGACGACGCCGGCCGGCGATGTCCCGTACGAGCTAAACGTTAGTTATCTCAGCGCGGTTGCCGACCCCAACCTCCCGGCCGAGCAACGGGCGCGCGTGTTTCTGTGTTCGCAAGCGATCATGCTCGCGCTCGCGGGGGTACCGGGCATCTACCTGCATAGCCTGATTGGGTCGGAAAACTGGAGCGAAGGGGTGAAGCGGACCGGCCATAACCGTACCGTCAATCGAGCCAAACCAAACTATGACGAGCTCGTCGCAGAGCTCGCCGACCACGACTCCCTGCGAGCGATGGTGTTCGAAGGATACAAGGAGTTGCTGCGCGCGCGAGCCAGGCACTCCGCGCTCGGGCCCAACACCGAGCAGCGTGTATTCGCTACAGACGGGGAGGTGTTCGCGGTGCTGCGTACCGACGGGCACGAGGCGGTGTTATGCCTGCACAACGTGAGCCCCGACCCGGCGGCGGCCGAGTTCGCTGAAGCGGAGATCGAGCTTGGTGAGGATCGCACCTTTCGTGATCTCATCTCGGACGACATCTTGTACCCTACGCGCGAGCACGGTAACCGCGTTTCTATCGAGCTCGCACCATACGAGGTGTTGTGGTTGTGGTACGCGGTCTCGGCCGAGCGGTGAGCCTAAGGAGCCTCGGGGTCGGGACAGCCGGCACTGTCTTCCTCGCGTCCGTAGACCGCCTTCACGAGGTACAACAGCTTGTTCTCGAGGCTGTGGTACGAGAAGTACCGACAACCGAGCGCGTAGTTATACTCCACCATGCGGTGCCGATACTCCTCGTCGTCTAGTACGCGACGCGCGGCGGCGACGGTGTCGTCCGAGATGAAGTTGTCCATCTCGATTACTCGAAAGCCTTTCGGCTTGATGTCGTACGAATAGATCGAGTAGTTGTTGACCAGGATCGGCTTGCGGAAGTAAATCGTCTCGAGAAACGCGTTACCGAAACCCTCGAACAACGACGGATAGGTCACGAGATCCGCGAACGGGTAGACGTCCTGCAACGAGTACACCTTGCGCCCGTCGGCAGTGGTGCCGCGCGTATCGGCTATGATGTCGTCGACAAACACGGCGCTAATACCGAGCAGCCCGGCGTACTCGCGTACACGCTGTTGGTACTCGTAGCCTTCGTCGCCCGAGGCGTGGGAGATCACGAGCGTGGCTTTGCGACCGAGCCGCGCGACCAGCTCGATTGCGTGCTCTATCCCTTTCCGCTGCACCACGCGCGTCGGTTGCAGGATCAACAGCTCGTCGTCCTCGATTCCGAGCGCGGCCCTGATATCGGAGGCGTACTCATCGGGCGGTTCGGGCGGGTTCTCAAACCCCATTACGTTTGGGATCAGGGTGGCCGCGATCCCGGTGCGGAGCGCGAGCTGATTCTGCGCCGATGAGTTGATCACCACATGCGTGACCGACGGTAGGTGCGGCGGATAGCATCCGTTGAGGATGTCCCAAACCGAGTTTCGCAGAAAGCGTTTGCGCTCCCAGAAGAAGTCGTGGTGGTGCGCGATGGTGTTGATGCCGGTTTCGGCGATGAACTCGGTTAAGGCCATCCCGAGAGGCAGGTTGAGCGGTATCGTGACTGCGTTCTGCGGAATGAGCAGGTCTATCTCGAAGCGCCGGACGAACTCCTCGAGCGCGTCCTTAATGTGGTCTCGCAGCGCGTGCAGCTCGTTGGTTATCTCCCGGGAGCGTCCCGCATCGCTGAAACAGGCGTTGTACAGTCGGCGGACGGTGGGGTGCTGGAAATGGAACTCCTCCACCGGCATTGAGCGCTCCGGCGGCGTGTCTAACTCGCCGCCGAGGAAATAGCACGGAAACCCGTTCGCTTCAAGGACATCCGCCCATTTGAGCGCCTCGAGCGAGACACCGTCGGTGCCCGCGAAGCGAAACGACACGAAACCGACTCGTTTGCTCATGGCCTCACCAGCCTCATCGTCTACGCGGTCCACATTCTGTGCGGCCGCACGGTCTGCGTGGCGTTGGGTTACTTCACTAACGCCGAGACCGCCCGAAAGCGCTCGGTGCCGGCGTACCTGCACAACTCGAACAGTAGCGACTCCACAGTGGTTATAACGCCGCCGAACTGCCGAATGCGCTTGAGCGCGATCTCGCGCTCAACGGCGCGGCGCGAGCCGGTTGCGTCGGCCGGAATCACCGGGATGGTCCCGCGGTCGAGGAGGTCCATCGAGGTTTGCAGGAGGCAGATATGCGTCTCGATCCCGGCGAGTATCACGGTGCGCGGGTTGGCGGTGCCGATGCGTTCGGCGATTGTTTCATCGTCGCAGCAGCTGAACGACATTTTCTCGAGCGCCGACGCCTCAGCGCCGCCGTCCGACAGCGCGCGCTCCACCACCTCCACGGTGGGCCCGAGCCCCTTGCGGTACTGCTCCGTTACCGTGATCGGCACCTCCAAGACCCGGAGGCCGCGAATCAGAACCTCGAGCCGGTTCGCGAGGGTCTCGTGGCCCTCGATGTGGGGAAACAAGCGCTCCTGAACGTCGACAACTACTGCCGTGGTTTCGGTTGGATGTAATCGCATTGCTTGTCATTATGCACCGAATAATCTAAGTTGGCTACCGAGGATCGGCGCTCGGTTGCATCCGGGCGATATCGGAGGCGGAATCCTGGAGGCCAAGACGTGCAGAGTTTTTTCGATCGGCTCGAGCGACGCTGTCGTGCGAGCGACAGTCTTCTTTGTGTAGGCCTCGATCCGCGGCCGATGCAGACGCAGGAACAGCAGGCTTGCGCCGAAATGCTGGAGTTGAACAAGCGATTGATCGAGGCGACGGCTCGGTACACGGCCTGCTTTAAGCCGAATGTAGCGTTTTACGAGCGGTTCGGACCCGCCGGCATCGAGGTGCTCGAGCAAACCTGCGCCGCGATCCCGTCCGAAATTCCCATCATCCTCGATGCAAAGCGCGGTGATATCGGCGCGACCGCGACCGCGTATGCCGATGCGGTGGCGCGCACCGGCGCCGGCGCGGTGACGGTCAGCGGGTATCTCGGCCGGGAGGCGATCGAGCCGTTTTTGGCGCGTCCGGAAGCTGCGGTCTTCGTGCTCGTGCGTACCTCGAATCTCGGTGCCGATGAGATACAGGCCCTATGGCTCGCCGATACGCATCCGCGCCGGCGGCGGCGGTTGTTCGAGGAACTCGCCGATCGCGCATCGCGGTGGTCGAGCCGCGTCGGGATGGTGGTAGCCGGAAATGAGTCGGAGGCGCTCGGGGCAATCCGGCGTGCCCATCCGGATGTTTGGCTGCTGGCGCCCGGTATCGGTGCTCAGGGCGGCAGCGCCACCGACGCGGTTGCGGCCGGGCTGCGCTCCGACCGGCTGGGTGTGCTGGTAGCCGTGAGCCGATCGGTTGCCGAGAGCCCCGATCCGGGCGCCGCCGCGCGGGCGCTTCGAGATGAGATTAACGCCGCGCGAGCGGTGGCGGGTTCGCGATCTGCTACGTTGCGCGGCGCAGCCGATGAGGGCGGCGCGGATGAGGCTCGCAGGCAGAATCCGGTGCGGGCCGGTCTGCTCGACGGTTTGATCGAGCACCGCTGTTTCCGGACCGGACGCTTTACGCTAAAAGACGGAAGCATGTCGCCGTTCTACGTTGATCTGCGCCGCGTAGTCTCGAGTCCGGCGCTGCTGGCGCTGGTGGCCGATGCCTATGTATCGCTGCTCGAGGGCCTCGAGTTCGATCGCCTCGCTGCGATACCGGTGGCGGCGTTACCACTCGCGACGGCGGTGGCACTCCGGCTGCAGGTCCCGTTGGTGTATCCACGTATCTCGGCGAAGCAACACGGCAGCGGCAATCTTGTGGAGGGTGAGTTCAGCGAGGGTGAGCGCGTGGTGTTGCTCGACGACGTAATCACCTCAGGCGTGAGTAAGCTCGAGGCGGTGGGCGTCCTGCGAGAGCACGGACTGCAGGTTACCGATCTCGTGGTTTTGCTCGAGCGCGGCTCAAGCGGGCGACACGAGCTCGAGGTAGCCGGGGTCATGCTGCACGCCTACGCAAATATTCGTGAGTTGCTCGACCGACTGCGGCAGCGAAACGAGATCGGCGCGGAACAGCACGCCGAGATGCTACGGTACCTTGCCGCATCGGGGCGGACGAACCCGGAGCGGACGAAAGAAGGACAAGAGAGTCAAGAACGGACAGACCGATGACCGATTTGTTGCCGGAGCTGCTTCACGCACGCATCGTGTTTGGTGAGTATACGCTCCCGATCTCGTTGTTCGAGCTGTCGGTGGATTTCGTGGTTCCGCTGGTGTTCGCGGGTATCGCGTACCGCCTCGCGGCGCATGGTCTAAGACGGGTAACCGAGCGCCTGGAGATATCCGCGGAGTACGCTGACCGTCTGCGCCGCCGCGGGCGTCGTGTGCTGCGCTTAACC
>SLBH01000305.1 GCA_007126415.1 Spirochaetales bacterium | reverse complement strand
GGCTCGGAGGGAGGCTCGCGATCGGCGAGCGTCTCGGGTGTTTCACCGTTAGGCGTTGGCCGAGAGGATATATCGGGACGTGTGTCGGGAAGCTGAGGCGCGGCCAGCACGAGTTCGGGCAGAACCGGGGCGCTGATCGCAGCTGGGTCGTGGAGTTCGCCGGGGCTTCTCGGGGCCCTGATACGACTCGCGACCTGAGGACGCTGCAGCCGGGATACTGCTTGCGGGTCTATCTCGGGGAGATCAGCGTCATCGGGGGCCGCGTCATCGGGGGCAGGCGGCTCCGCGTACTCCGCTACCTCCTCCGGCGCGGACCGATCCGTGGTCGGACGTTCGGGATCCTCGGTCTCGGGAGCGGACGCACACCCGACCGTGATCGATAGAATCGCGAGAAAAAGCGCAACTCGCCGCATTGTTGTCCCCTCCCAACTACGGCACGCGCGAGAACAGCCTCCGAAGCGCCGCATCGTTCTCGCGGCGAAGGTGTTCGCGAACCGCATCGACCGAGTCATACATAAACGGCTCGATCTCGGAGCGATCCCATGGTCCGGACTCGCTCCGTATCATTAATATCGGTGGATGCAAGACCTCTGTTGAGTCGGGCAACTGCCAGTCGGGAACGCGGAGCTCGCTCGGTACTCGCGAAAGCTCATCGCGGGCGCCACGACGTTCGGCATCGGTGCGCTCCGGCAGCAACGTCACCACCACCACTACGATTAGGACCGTGACCGCCGCGATCGCGGCGAGCGCCGCCGGCACCACCGGTACCGTGTTTCGCCGAGACCGGCCTGCCGGAGCACTCGAACGCGTGCTCGTGCGCGTTTGGTTTCGGCGTTTAACTCCGATCGTGGCGGCAATGCCGCGCAGCCGAGTGAAAGCCGACCGCACGGCGGCGAGCACCGCGGTCGAAACACCGCGCAGCGAGCGCCGCTCAGGCATGGACCTTCTCCGGTTCCGAGACCCGGATCGCAACCACCTTCGAGACGCCGGACTCTTCCATCGTTACGCCGATCATCGTCCCGGCGGAAGCGATCGTCTTCTTATTATGCGTGATCACGACAAACTGAGAAGACTCGGAAAACTCATCGAGCATGTTCACAAATCGCCCGACGTTGGTCTCGTCGAGCGCCGCATCGAGCTCGTCCAAGAGACAGAACGGCGAAGGGCGCACCATGAAGGTGGAGAACAGCAACGCGACAGCGACCATCGAGCGTTCGCCGCCCGAGAGCAACTCTATACTCTCGAGCTTCTTGCCCGGCGGCTGCACGAAGACCTGAATGCCCGACTCCAGTACGTTATCCGGGTCGGTCAGCCGGAGCTCAGCTCGCCCGCCACCAAATAGGCGTCTAATAATGGTGTGAAAGTTCTTCTTGATCTTGTTGTAGGTCTCGAGAAACAGCTCGGCGGACTCGGCCTTGATCTCGGTTGTAACCTGTTCAAGATCCTCCTTCGCTTGCCTGAGGTCGTCCAGCTGTCCTGTCAGGAATTCGTAACGCTCCGAAACCTCGGCAAACTCCTCGGGCGCCATCAGGTTTACGCTACCGAGCGACCGCAGCTTCTCGCGCAGACCGGAGAGTTGGGTGCGAAGATCGCGCGGTTGTGCCTGGATCTCGAGCATGCGCGGCTCGTACTCGCGCAGATCGCGCGAGTGTTGTTCCTCAAAGTTCGTGTAGATATTGCGAATCTCGCTTGTGGTTTCGGCGGCGCTAACCTGCAGCTTCTCTACCTTGTCTTGCAGACCCGAGAGCTCCTGCATGAGCTGCTTGACCTGTTTCTCTTTGGCGACCAAGTCGCTGTTCTTGGAGGAAATGCCGGCCTCGAGCTCTTTCAGCTCGGCGCGTTTCTTTTCTTCCTGCTCTTTGAGCTCGACGCGCTTCTCGTTGGTTTCGCGAATCTTGAGTTGCGTTTGCTCGAGCCGTACTTGATCCTGCTGCAGCGCCGTTTGCGTCTGCTCCTTTTGCCGCTTCTGGTCTTCGACGGCACGCTTGGTGCGCTCAATATCGGATACGATTGTTTGCTCGCGAGACTTCATCTGCGCACGGCTCACGCGCAGTTCCTCGAGTGTGTTGCGATATTGCTCGACCTTTTTCTGCAGCTCGCGGTTCTCGGCGGTAGCCGCCGCCGAGTCCTCTCGGGCGGCTTTGATAGCGCCGCGCAGGCGCTCCATCTCGGCATCGATCTCGCGTTTCTTGGTGATGATTCCCTCAGGGGCGAGGAACTCGTCTAAGAACGACGGCGTTGCGTCGCGATACTCGGCGAACGCGGTGCGCAGCTCGGCCACGCGCTCGCCGACGCGCTCGTATGCCCCCACGAGACCGTCGTAGAGCCGACGAGCCTGCTCGGCCGAGAGCTTCTCGAAGCTTCCGGCGTCCCGGTAGAGCTCTTCGCGCGCCTGAGCCTGCATCTCGATTGAGTCGAGTACCTGCGCGATCTGCTGCTCCAACTGCGAGCGCTTCTGGCCGGAGTATCCCGAGGCCTTGAGTTTCTCATCGAGCTGCTCGACGATGTCGTCGGTAATCGCCCTGATGTCTTGTTGCAGTTTCTCGCGTTCAGACTCGGCGTTCTCCACCGTCTCGCTGTTGCGCTCGATGCGTTTCTCGTTCGCTTTGATGCGCTCGGCGGCGGCGGCGACATGCCCCTCGAACTCCGAGATGTTTTTGTCGAGCGTCTCGATGCGCTCCCGTGCCTCGTTGAGCTCTCCGCTACGCGTTTCAAGCTCGCGATTGAACTCCGCGAGCTTGCCGTCGAAACCGTTGAGTTTCTTCTGCTCGCTCTCGATCTTCTCGGCGAGCTCTTCGCTGCGCTCGGTGAGCATGCGGTACTGATTGTCGAGGTTGTTGTGCTCGAGCTCGATGCCGTAGAGGTTCTTCTGTGCCTCAAACAGCTTGTTCTCCATTGAATTAACAAGGTCGAGGTTTTTCTCTAGTTCCGAGTTGAGCCCATCGATTTTGTGCTTGAGTGCGTCACGCTGCTCTACGCGGCGGCCGAGCTGTTCTTGCTTCTTCTCTTGCTCCTCGGTGGCGTTCTTGAGGCGCAGGAGCTGCAGGTCGAGCTCAACCGAGAAGATCTCCTCGCGGAGTTTGCGGTAGCTCTCGGTCTTTTCGGCTTGCCGCTTGAGCGAGTCGTAGGTGCGCTTCACCTCGCCGAGCACGCTATCGACCTGGCGCATGTTCTCCTCGGTGCGCTCGAGCTTCTTCTCGGCCTCGCGGCCGCGCTGTTTGTACTTCGTGATCGCGGCCGCTTCCTCAAAAATGTAGCGGCGCTCCTCGGGCTTGGTCGAGAGAATTGAGTCTATCTTGCCCTGCTCCATGATGGAGTATGCCGTCTTGCCGAGGCCGGTGTCGTAAAACAGCTCGCGCAGCTCCTTGAGCTTCACCGGCGTGTTGTTGACGAAGTACTCGCTCTCGCCGGAGCGGAACAAGCGCCGCTTCACGGTGACCTCAGGCATCTCGAGCGGAAGGACGCCGGTGTCGTTCGAGAAGGTCAGCGTTACCTCGGCAACGTTGAGCGGCTTGCGAGCGTCGGTACCGTTGAAGATTACGTCTTCCATGCGGTCGGCACGCAGACTCTTCGCGCCTTGCTCGCCGAGCACCCACTTGATCGCGTCGACGACATTGCTCTTACCGCAGCCGTTCGGGCCGACAAGCGCGGTGATACCGTCGTTGAACTGAATGCTGCACTTGTCTGCGAATGACTTGAATCCGAAGACGTCTATTTGTTTGAGAAACACTCCCACTCCCAGTAGCGCCGAACTTCTCGGCGCCCGTCGTCAATACTACCGCCGCCGCCCGGCTCTATGCAAGCGCCCGAGCGCTTTCCGGCGCCGTAATCGCACGCGCGAGCCGCTTGCTGCGCCCCCCTGTTTCCGGGTATACCGCGAGTATGCCGTATCTGTGCGGAATCGACGAGGCCGGCCGGGGCCCCATCGCCGGCCCGGTGACCGCCGCTGCCGTGTCGTTTCTCGACGCCGCCCCGTTGCCGCAGCTGCGCGACTCAAAGCAGCTCAGCGCCGCGCAGCGCGCCGAGATCGAGCGTTTGATTCGGCGAGACTACGTCTTTGGGCTCGGTTGGTGTTGGCCGGCCGAGATCGACGTGCTCAATATCCATCACGCGACGCTGCTCGCGATGCAGCGCGCCTACCGTTCGCTTTCGCGCCGAGCGCCGCAGCTTGAGTCGGTGCTGGTAGACGGCAAGTTTGCGCCGGAACTCCCGATCCCGGCGCGGGCGCTGGTCGGCGGCGACCGCACGCAGCCCGAGATACAAGCTGCGTCGATCCTCGCCAAAACCGCGCGCGATCGTTTCATGACCGCTTACGCCGAGCTGGACGCGCGCTACGACTTTGAACGCCACAAGGGATACCCTACCGCGGGGCATTATCGTGTGCTCGCGCGCCTTGGTCGTTGCATACTCCACCGGCGAAGCTTCCGCGGCGTTCCGTGAGGGGCCGCCGGCGCCGTGTCTATCGGCGGTCCATAAACGCGCTCACCTTCTCGATGGAACGCAGGAATTCCGGCATATCTTCCTTGAAAACCACGATTTGATGACGCTCGTACTCCATGCCTTGTGCCGCGGCGTCGTGTTTCTTGCTCTCTACGATATTCACGAACAGATCACCGAAGCGGTTTTCCTTCACGTTAAAGAAATACGTGCGTTTTTCGCTCTTGGCCTGAAATCGTGAGGAATACACCTCACCTCGAGTTCCCATCTCTGCTCTCTCCTCCGCTTCTGTTTCTGTGGGTTGCATTGTTTTCGTTAGGCGCACTATAGTGCAATCACGGTCCGGTATCAATCGGGCGCGTTAACCGGCGTATGTCAACCGGCGTCCGTGCTACGCGGTCTGCTTCGCGGTCTTGACAGAGGCGGCATTTCTTTGGTAAGTAAAGAAGCTCACGCGCGACCGTCGTATAATGGCCATTACCTCAGCCTTCCAAGCTGATGATGCCGGTTCGATTCCGGTCGGTCGCTAACTGTTTGATAACTCAACGAGGGGAAGGAGATACCTACAGATGGCACGTCGATGTAGCATTACCGGTAAGCGCCCGTTGTCGGGCAATAACGTTAGCCACGCGCATAACAAAACGAAGAAATGGCAGAAGCCGAACGTAACCCATAAGCGCTTGTATGTTCCCGAGCTCGGGCGGACCGTTCGTCTCAAGCTCTCCACACGCGCGCTGCGAACCGTTAGCAAACTCGGGCTCCTGCCGTACCTCAAAAAGAACGGGCTTAGTCTCAAAGACGTAACCTAGCCAATCATGGTTCCGGGGCCTGCCTTCCCGGCATTGGGGTGGTTGCGCGCCTCAACCGGGGGCAAGGAATACATGCATGCCGTTGCCGGAGGAGCTTGAGTCTCAGCTTGGTTCAATCGCGAACTGGCGTCACGTCTCGTTCAAGAAGAACCTAATTGGCGCGCTGCAGAACGCCCTTTCCGACGGCGAGCAGCTCGAAAATGTGCTTGAAGGTTTCTTTCGCGGCAAACGGCTCACCGGCTCAGGGTCCGGTACCCCCGGTATCTTCTGCATAACCAACAGGCGCTTGGTGTTCCTTGCCAACGGCAGCTCCGGAGCGCGCCCCGAGGTTATTGAGTACCCCGCACTCACCTCCTACGATCTCAAACAAGGCG
>SLBH01000158.1 GCA_007126415.1 Spirochaetales bacterium | reverse complement strand
GCGTTCGGCCGCGTACGCGAGATACAAGACAAGATGTCGCTGCAGTATGACGACAGCGAGCTCAACGAAATCAATCGCGCCGCCGGACGCGAGCCGGTCGAGGTTTCGGGTGAGACCTTCACGGTGATCGAGGCCGCGCTCGAGTACGCCGAGCTCAGCCACGGCACCTTCAATATCGCGCTTGGGCCGATCATTCAAGCCTGGGGCATCGCCGGCGATAACCCACGGCGCCCGCCCGACGAGGAGCTGCTCGAGCTGCTCGAGCTCACCGATTATCGCGACGTTGAGCTCGACCGCGATGCGCGAACGGTGTTTCTGCGCCGCGAGGGCATGGTGCTCGATCTCGGCGGTATCGCGAAAGGATACGCGGCCGACGAGGCCGCGCGTGTGCTGGAGGAGCAGGGCGTTGAGCACGGGCTAATTGATTTCGGCGGCGATATCAGAGCGGTCGGGAGCCGACGCCCCGACGGGGAACGCTGGAGAATCGGAATCCAGGATCCGTCGGACACCTCACGCGGAGCGTTCGTCGGGGTGCTGGGTCTCGACCGGCCTTCGGTTGTAACATCGGGCGATTACGAGCGATTTCTTGAGCTCAACGGGGAAGTGTTTCACCACATTATCGACCCCCAGACCGGCAAGCCCGCGGTATCGGGCCTGCGGAGCGTCACGGTCGAGACCGACGACACCATGAAGGCCGACATCCACTCCACCGCGGTGTTTGTGTTGGGGCTGGAACGCGGACTTGAGTACCTCGAGCAGCTCAACGGTGTTGAAGCGATCTTGGTCACAAGCGACGATGAGGTCTATATCACTGCGGGCCTGGAAGACACCTTTGAGCTACGTGGCGACGGCCGGTATCGATTGGTCGGGAACGCTAACTGAAGAAACTGTGTTGAGATCAGGCGGGCGGCTAATCGGTTGGGGTGTCGCCCGGTTTCACGAACGGCTTGATCTTATCGCCGCCGGACTTACGCTGGAGGGCCGCCTCGGACAACTCTTCGATCAAGGTGACCGACTGAAACGGGATCATGATCTGCTCGGCGTCGCCGAACGCGTGCCGAAGCTCCTCCTCGCTCGGGTCGATGATGATTCGTTGGCCTTCCGAGAACACCAGACCTTTCATCGAGACGAAGTACGGGTGCGTCATGTCTAGACTGCGCGCCTTGATCGAGACGTCTTTGTTTTTCCATTTGAAGTGAAGCCGGTATAGTGACACGCCCTTATACTAACCGAAGTAAGCCGCGCTCGACAATCGGGGAGTTTCACGGGTTCACGGAAAGTTCGCACTGTCCACTGGGTCGGATCTCTGTCGGATCAATCGCTTGCGCGAGATTCGCCGATACCGCTACACTACCCCTCAATGAGTTTCGGCTGCAAATACAATACTGCGGAAGGGTACTGCCGTCGGCTCGACGCCGACTGCAAACCCGGCGTGCCGGGGTGCGTGCTGTACGGGCGGTTCACGTTTTCCGAGGACAATCGTGCCGGGGCGCCGGCCCGCAAACGATCGCGACCCGGTGCAGGCTCAGGTTTGGAAGGGTCGCGCGAGCCCGGTGAGGATACACCGGAGCGCGGTGAGGGCTGATGAGCGGTTTTCGAATCGGCACTTGTAGTTGGAAATTCCCGTCGTGGCAGGGATTGGTGTACTCCAAAGCTCGAAACACCAACTTCCTGAGCGAGTACGCCGCGCAGTACGACACCGTTGAGATAGATCAGTGGTTCTGGTCGTTGTTCCACCCGCATGCGCCGGTTCTGCCTCGTGCCGATACGGTGCATGAGTACCTCGCGTCGGTTCCACCGGATTTTCGCTTCACGCTCAAGGTCCCAAATAGTATCACGTTAACGCATTACTACGCCCGCGAGACCGCAGGCGAGCTGATAGAAAACCCGGATTTCCTCTCGGTGCCGCTCTTTGAAGCCTTTCTGCGTCGGATCGAGCCTTTGCTTCCCTACACCGGAGTTCTCCTGTTTCAGTTCGAGTACCTCAATCGCCGCAAAATGAGCGGTCTTTCCTCGTTTCTCGACCGGCTTGGAGCCTTCTTTGACGAGGCTGCGCGTCCCGTATCGGTCGCGATCGAGTCTCGCAATCCTCAATACTTCACCAGTGAATACTATCGGTTTCTTTCGGAGCTGGAGCTGTATCCGGTGTTCGCGCAAGGCTACTATCTGCCGGATATTCGCGAGCTTTATGCCGCCGGCTGCGACTCGACGCCGGGCTTGGCCGTAATTCGGCTATTGGGTTACGATCGAGCGGGTATCGAAGCCGAGACCGGGAAGCGCTGGGATCGTAGACTGCACCCGCACGACGATGAGTTGGGCGGAATCGCGGCGATGATAAACGATATGTTGCGCCGAGGTGCGGAGGTATACGTGAACGTCAACAACCACTACGAAGGCTCGGCGCCGTTAACGATTACGGCGCTTTGCGAGAAGCTCGCGAACGGGCGGTGACGACGGACCCGGCCGCCGGCAGCTTGCGAGACACCAAGGAGAGGGTGAACTATGAAGCTTGCGTTTGTTGGATTGGGTAAGATGGGTGCGAACATGGCGCGACGCGCGATGCAAGGCGGGCACGAGGTTGTGGTGTATGATCTGCGCGATGAAGCGGTGAGCGCGATGGAGAGTGAGGGTGCCGGCGGTGTTCGGTCGCTTGCAGAGCTCGCCGGAGCGCTCTCGCCGCCGCCCGACAAGGGGTGAGGCAGAGTAGGCCCTCCCGGGAGTGGGCATTTCGTGAAGATGGTGCACAACGGGATCGAGTACGGCATGATGCAGGCGTATGCCGAGGGATTTGATCTGCTCGGCAACAAGCGAGAGTTTGATCTTGATCTGCCCCAGATTGCCGAGATCTGGCGCCACGGGAGCGTTGTACGCTCTTGGCTTCTCGACCTTACCGCGCGGGCGCTCGATGAGAATCCGCAGCTCGACGGCATCGCGCCGTACGTTACCGACTCCGGAGAAGGCCGGTGGACGGTGGTGGAGGCGATTGACCTCAATGTTGCGATCCCGATCATCAGCATGGCGCTCCAGCTTCGCTTCCGCTCGCGCGACGAAACGCAGTTCGCCGATAAGCTTCTCGCCGCGATGCGGCAACAGTTCGGCGGTCACGCGGTGAAACGTACGGACTCGAAACACCAAGCGTAGTGTGAGGTGACCACATGATTCCCGATCACATTCAACAGATCTTGCGTAGCGAGGGGCTTCAGGCTCTCGAGTTCGAGCCCGGCAGCACGCCGACCGCGGAGGCCGCCGCGGCTCGAATCGGCGTCGCGGTTGCGCAGATCGCGAAGTCTTTGCTGTTTCGAACAAAGTCCGGCGAGTACGTCATGGTGGTGGTTCGCGGCGACCGGCGCGTCTCGTCTCCCAAACTCAAGGCGCTTGTGGGTAGCAAGTGCTCGATGACCTCGACCGAGGAGACCGAGCGCATTATCGGCTTTCGCCCCGGCGGAGTGTGCCCGTTTGGAGTCACCGGCATTCCGATCTATCTCGACGGAGGACTCGCCGAGTACGACGTCGTGTACCCGGCCGCCGGCACCGACGCGTCCGGTGTGCCGATGAGCTACGAACACCTCTGCTCGGCCACCGGCGGTATCCCGGCGGACGTGGTATAACGAGCCTTGCGGCGCGCTCCACGAGGGTTACGCAGACTGCGACTTGTCTCTCTGATCTGCACGAGCGTGGCCGTAGTTTGCTCCTCGGGCCGCAGGGCCCCGGGCCCACCGGCCCACCGGCGTAGCCCGGCAGCGTATGCCCGAGTCACTCGCCTCCATAGAGAAGGGGGGGGTATCCGCCTGCGGTACAAAAAAGCCCCACGCTCGTGCTGCCGAGTGTGGGGCTTGTTGTCTTCGATTCGATTAGCCGAACCGCCGCGGGGCGGGGCCCACCGATTTTGCGTACTTAGCCGAAGAAGTCTATCAGGGTGGTGATGAGCACCACGAAGACCGCAAGCGGGATAACGTACTTCACAAGCACGCCGTACCAGTTGCCGATCTTGATAACGCCCGGAGGGTTGTTGGTTTCGTCGATCACGGTACGCGCCTTCCAGACGTGGCCCGCGAAGACCGCGGTTAAGGCACCGCCGATCGGCAAGGCGAGCTCACTCGCGACGAAGTCGTAGAAATCGAGGATCTCCATGCCGATGATCGTGATGTGGCTCCAGGGCCCCATACCGAGGCTGGTGGGGATGCCGATGATGAAGATTATGATGCCGATAATGATCGAAGCCTTGCGGCGCGGCCATTGCTTTTCGTCTACCAGCCAGGCGACAACAACCTCGAGCAGCGAGATTGCCGAGGTAAGCGCGGCCACCGACAGCAGCACGAAGAAGATAAAACCGAACAGGCTTCCGGCGGGCATCTCGGCGAAAACAGCGGGCAGGGTGATGAATACCAGCCCCGGGCCGGCTGCAGGGTCGTAGCCGAGCGCAAACACTGCCGGGAAGATTGCAAGACCCGCGATTAACGCGATTGCGGTGTCGAGTCCTACCACCCATCCGCCGTTATCGGCGACGTTCTCGTCTTTGCTGAGGTAGCTTCCGTAGGTGATCATGGCACCCATACCGAGGCTCAGCGTGAAGAACGCCTGCCCAATTGCAGCAAGGAATGTACCGGCGGTGACTTCCTCGAAACGCGGCGCCAGGTAGAACGCAATACCTTCGCCCGCACCCGGCAATGTCAATGCACGGAACACCAGCACAATGAGCAGGATCGCGAGCACCGGCATCAGGATCTTAACCCAGCGTTGAATACCCTTAACGACACCTGCCGCGATGATCCCGAGCGTGATCAGCATGAACACCGCGTGCCATGCGATTGGAACGGCGGTTCCGGTGATGTGCCCCACGAAGACATCGGCAAAATCGGTACCGGGCGTGAACCCGGCGATTGCCTTGAAGATGTAGGCTACCGACCACCCCGCTACAACCGAGTAGAACGACAGAATCACGAATCCCGAGAACACTCCCAACGCACCGACGAGCCACCATGGGGTGTTCGGCGCCAGCGCCTTGAATGCGCCGACCGGGTTTTTCTCGGACTTACGCCCAATCGCAACCTCGGTAACCATCATCGGGTACCCGATCAGCGCGATCGCGATCAGGTAGATAATAACGAACGCGGCTCCGCCGTTAGTTCCGGTAACATACGAAAATCTCCAGATGTTGCCTAAACCAACGGCTGAACCCGCCGCGGCCAAAATGAACCCCAGTTTGGACGTCCATTTTTCACGAGCTCCGTTCATTGACAGCCTCCATTAAAGTAAGAAGTTTGAAAAAAGTGTGTCCTACTATAGCATGAGGTTGGCAAGTTATCTACGGGTTTTGTGGCTACATTCTGTAACTGCGGTCTAATACCGAGCGTGATCATCTGCGGCGGTATTAGACACAATCGCGACCCCTGAGCTTGTGCCGAGCCGCGTGGCGCCGGCCTCTATCATCGCAAGCGCGTCGGAGGTACTGCGAATGCCGCCTGAGGCCTTCACTCCGATATCAGCGCCCACCTCACGGCGCATCAGCGCAACGTCCTCGACCGTGGCGCCCCCCTTCGCGAATCCGGTGGAGGTTTTGACGAAATCGGCTCCGGCGTCTACCGCTGCACGACAAGCGAGCTGTTTCTCCTCGTCGCTCAGAAGCGCGGTCTCGATGATGACCTTGAGGATCGGCGCGTCT
>SLBH01000315.1 GCA_007126415.1 Spirochaetales bacterium | reverse complement strand
CGCTCGAGCTCCTGAGCGCGTGCTACGATCGGCCCGCGAACGGCGTACTGGGTATCGAGAACTGCTTTGCCTAGATCGCTTAGTTGTAGTGCCATTACTGTCCCTCCCTCACGTGGACGTTCTATTGTTGAGCTGTTAAGGTCCAGTGTACGGCAGAATTCGGCGGCGAGCAACCGCGGATTGCCGCACCAACGGCACCCCGATCGCCCTACAAGGAAACGCCGAGGCGGTTTCCGTTGCACAGCTTCCGTTGCAGCCAGTGTTGGCCCATCGGCCTCGAACAGCTTGTTGCGAAGCTTGCAGCGCATCCGGAACCCGGCGTGCTGATTGTTTACGAGAGATTACGGTTCAGAACGCCTCGGATCAGCTCCGGGTTTAGCTCGCGAAGCTCGGTCTCACCCGGACGCCGCTGCAAGACGTAGCGCACACGTCCGGCGCGGCTCTTCTTGTCGTGCTGCATCGCATCGATCAGGGCATCGACCGAGATGGTGTCGATCTCGCAGCGAAACCCGTACTGTCGCAGGAGCTCGGTTGCGGTTGCGGCGTAACCCGGATCGGTAATGCCTGCCGCTTCGCCGCAGCGCAGCGCCTGCACTATTCCCCAAGCAACGGCTTCACCGTGCGTCCAGCCCTCGAAGCCTGTCACCGACTCCAGCGCGTGTGCAAAGGTGTGACCGAGGTTCAACCACTCGCGCCCACCGCGCTCGGTGAAGTCTTGCTCAACGATGCGCCCTTTGACCGCAACCGAGCGCAGAATGAGTTCCTCCACCACTTCGCGATCGCGTTCGAGCACGGCGTCTACCCTTGCCGCCAGAATCTCAAACAGCGCGGGGTCACCAAGCATCGCCGACTTAATGACCTCGGCCAAGCCGCTCAGGTACTCTCGCTGCGGTAACGTCTCGAGGGTCTCGGGAATGATGATGATCTGCTCGGCCGGATAGAAGGTTCCTGCGAGGTTCTTGTACCCCGAAAAGTTTACCCCGGTCTTTCCACCGAGCGCAGCGTCGACCATCGCGAGCAACGTGGTGGGAATCAAAACGAGCCGCGCCCCCCGCATGTAGAGCGAGGCCGCGAGGGCGGAGGCGTCGCAAACCACGCCGCCGCCGACCGCCATCACGGTGGCGTCACGCTCGAGACCCTCCTCCAGAAACCGTTCGAGTAAATGAGACACCGTGTCCAGCGACTTTGTGCGCTCGCCCGGGGGCAGAGTGACCGAGGGAAGCTCGTGGAGCGAAGCAAGCAACGAGGTGGTATTCTCGTCCCAAACGACGACCGCTCGGTTGCCCACGAAGCGCTCGAGCAACGCCTCGGAACCGAACTCAACGAAGGAAGAATATCCACCGAACCGGTACTGCAACACACGCGTTTTCATCGGCGGCTCACCGCAGCTGCTGCGCCGAGCCGGGGTTACCGCTCGCCGCGCCGCTCGCCACATCATCAACGCCCTCGTTAGACTCGACGCCCTCGACGCTCTCGCCGGACTCGTTCGTTCCGTTAGTCTCAACGGTCTCGGGTATCTCCACCAAATCGGCCAATCCGGCGACGATGCGCTTCACAAACGGGTCGACGATTGAGTATATCCGACGGTTTCCCTGCACCTCGCTCGCGACGATGCCTTTTTCCTTCAAAACCGCCAAGTGCTGCGAAACTACCGGTTGCGGCTGCCCTAAGCAATCCCACAACTGCGATACGCACGGGTTACCCTGTCGTGCGATGTGGCACAGGAGCATCAAACGCAGAGGATGTCCGCATACCTTGAGGCGCGACGCGTAATCCGTGAGCTGTTGCTGTGCTACCGCTTTCTGCTGATTCATATATAAATAAAATACTACAAAGCAGCGATAATAGCAAAGCCGACCCGGCCGTCTCCGGACCGCTGCTTGGCGTCGCTACGCGTCCTTGCCGGCCGAGGAGTTCGAGACCCGCTCGGAGCCGGCGCTACCTGAGCCCTCGCCGCCGGCGGACTCGGCCGAGCCGGAGCCGCCCTTTGAACCGTTGTCGTCCCCGGCAGGTTTGCTCTCGCCGCCGCCGTCCGCGCCGTTCTTCGACGATCCGGCCTTGCCGCCGTTACCGTTGGCGCCCGCCTTCGCTCCTTTGCTGTCGGTCACGTAGAAACCGCTTCCCTTGAAGATGACGCCGATGCCACCGCCGACGAGCCGCTTCAGCGCGGATTCACCACAGCTGGGGCACACCTGAAGCGCGTCGGACGAAATGCTTTGGAACTCTTCAAACTCATAGTTGCATGCACTGCATTGATAGTCATAACTCGGCATCTTCTGTAAACCTCCTACCCTCGCGCCGGTACGCAGCGGACGCCCGACTCCACGGTCATAATATATTGCAGAGCGCGTCGACCGGCAAGCTAATCCGACAAGCTAATCCTCTACCTCAGCGTAAATTAGGCTCTCACGGCTTGATTCGTAGCCGAACCGGCAGGCCGGCCGCCGATAGAGCCTCTTTGATCTGGAACACCGTGTAATCGCCGTAGTGCACCATCGAGGCGATAAGCGCCGCGTCGGCCTTGCCGTCGCGGAGCACCGAAACCAAGTGATCGGGGCGTCCGGCGCCACCCGAGGCAACCACCGGCACCGCGACCGCCTCCGAGACCAAGCGGGTACAGGTGAGCTCGTAGCCGTCTCGGGTTCCGTCGGCGTCTATGGAGTTCAGCACGATCTCGCCGGCCCCGCGGTCCTCGGCCTCCCGAACCCAGGCGAGAAGATCGCGCTCGGTTGCGGTACGCCCACCGTGAATAACGACCCGGTATCCGCTCGGCATATCGCCGTCGCGAAGCGCATCAACTCCCAGAACAACGCACTGCTTACCGAACGCCCGCGCGCCGGCGTCGATAATCTCGGGTTTCAGCACCGCCTGGGTATTGAGGCTCACCTTCTCGGCTCCGGCGAGTAGCATCGCGCGCATATCGTCTACCGAGCCGATTCCGCCTCCCACGCAAAACGGGATGAAGATCTCGGCCGCGACGCGCTCAACCACCTCTCGCATAATTCCACGCCGCTCCGCCGAGGCGGTGATATCGTAGAACACGAGTTCATCGACCCCGTCTTCGTAATAGCGTCGCGCCATCTCAACCGGGTCGCCGATATTTACGTTACCCTTGAACTTCACACCCTTAGTGGTCTTGCCGTCGCGGACATCGAGGCAGACCACCACACGCTTCTCCAACACTTCAAAAGCTCCCTATAGACCGGCGGCGCTATCGCCCGGCCCTATTGCCCGACCGTCTCGCCCTGTGCTCTATCTCGAGAGAAAGTTGGCCAACAAGCGCAGGCCGAACTCACCCGATTTCTCAGGGTGAAACTGAACCGCGGTCAAGTTCTCGCGCTCAAGCGCCGAAACGAAGCGGATTCCGTACTCGGTTTCGCATAGCACGGCCTCAGACTCCGCAGGCTCGGGATAGTACGAATGCACAAAGTAAAACGACGTATCCTGCGGGATTCCGGCGAAAAGACGGTGCCCCTCACGGAAATGCACCTGGTTCCATCCCATATGCGGAACCTTGAGCCCCGCTCCACCCGGTAGTCGCCGAGCGAGCCCCGGGACGAGCCCCAAGCAAGTAGCCTCGCTCTCCTCGGAGCGCTCGAGCACCACCTGCGCTCCGATGCAGATTCCGAGCATCGGTCGTCCCGAGCGGTAGTACTCGCGTAACGCCTCGGCGAGTCCGCTGCGCTCAAGCACCTGCATCACCGCTCCGGCGTCACCAACCCCGGGAAACAGCACTTTGTCGGCGCGCAGCAGTTCCTCCGGCCGCGACACAACCTCGAACTCAAACGCGAGCTTGCGCAACGCGGTTTCCACGCTTCGCAGATTACCGGCCTCGTAATTGACAATCGCGATTCGCACGCCTCACTCCTCTCGGTGCCGGTTGGCCGCGCTCTCGGCGAGCAACGCGCCGACCATCCCCCCAACGCGCTGCTCGCTCAGCCGGACCCCGCTGAAACGCACGGTCTCGTCGCGACGGTCTATCGAGAGGCGCTCGAACAGATCCGGCTGCTCCACACCTACCTCTCGTGCAATCTGCGCCGCCAAGAGGCGAAACACAACCGTGAACGCACGCGCATCGCGCTCGCTGCGGAGACGGATATCGCCGACGACGTCGCGCTCCACCGCATCCTCCGGCCGATCCGCCACGGATCGCGTGAGCTCAAGCCGCAGATCCACAATCGGCAACTCAAACGGCAGTGCTCCGATCCGCGTCCCGAGCCACTGCTTGGGATCCGGCATAAACAACGAGACCTCCCCAAGGTCGAACTGCTCGACGATCTCAGGCGGTGCCAGGAAGCGGTCGGTAGCCTTGTCGCGCGAAACCATGCCGCCCACAATATCCTCGCTCGCGATCAACATCGTTTCCGTGTTCGGGAAGCTAACCTGTATACCGCTTTCGCGATCCATCCAGTAGTGATGACGCTCGCCGTTTCGCTCGCCGCTCTCCCGGCTCCAGCGGCGCGAAAGGCGCATCAGAACCGCGGTGCGGCGCGGTGTGTAGCGGCCCGACCCCACGAGAAACATCCGCGGCTCACCATCGGCGTTACGCCCATACGACGCTACGATCTGCTCGGTGCGGTCGAGCAGATTGTCGAGCCGGCGCGACTCTACACCGGCGGCCACCACCGCCGACTCGAGCAGGGTCTCGGCTTGCGCGACACGAATCCCGAGGTACAGCGTTTGACCGGCCGGCAACAGCTCGGTCAGCTCGCTGCTGCGCTCGGGCTCCGGCGGCGTGGCGCAGGCCGAAAACAGCAGCGCGGGCACCAGGATCAGCAACGCCGCCGGAACTCGCACGCGAGAGCCGGCCGCAGGTTTCCGTTGCGCAGACCACAGAATCGCCATGACCTCAGTCCGCCTTCTCGAGCGCGACCGCGCAGCTATGGTCGCCGAGCGCCACGGTTTCAGCCTCGTCGTGCTCCACCCATTCCAACGCAACCGCGAGGGTTTCGCTGGTTAAGTACTCCTCGAACGCTTCGACCGCCTCGCGAACCGAGTTTTCGGCCTGCAGATACAGCGTGACGCGGTCGGTCACCTCGAAGCCGTCGGCCTTACGCTTGTTTTGTACCGCGCGCACGAGGTCGCGCACCAGACCCTCCTGCCTCAGCTCCTCGGTGATCTCAGGGTCAAGCGCCACCGTGAGCGAGTCTTCGTTGAGCACCTTGAGGTTCTCTTTCTCATCGCGTTGAATCACGACGCTGTCCTGGGTGATATCGATCGCGCGACCGTTGACCTCGAGGTGTAACGACGCACCTTCGAGCAGGCTCTGAATCTCGGGAGCCGAAAGCGCTTGGATCTTCTCGGCCGCGATCTTCATGTCTTTACCGAGTTGCTTCCCGAGCACGCGATAGTTGGGCTTGGCGCGGTACTCAACGAGATCTTCCTCGTTCTCCCGGAACACCACTTCCTTGACGTTCAGTTCTTCCGCGATAATCTCTTCCATCTCACGCAGAACCTTGCGCTCCTCGGCGTCCTTGGTGACGAGGTGAATAGCCTTCAGCGGCTGGCGATTGCGCAGCGAGTGCATACTGCGAAGCGCGCGCCCCATTCGCACAGCCTTCTGCGTCGCGGCCATCTTGCGCTCGAGGCCCAGGTCGCGTTTGCTCTGATCGGCAACCGGGTAGTCGCAGAGATGCACCGAATCGGGCATCCGCTCGGTGCGCAGGTTGCCGTAGATCTCTTCGGTGATAAACGGCATCACCGGCGCAGCCACTTTCGAGACGGTCAGCAGTACGCTGTAGAGCGTCTGATAGGCCTGACGTTTATCGCCGTCGTTCTCGCTGCGCCAGAAGCGTCGGCGTGACCGCCGGATGTACCAGTTGTTGAGCAGATCGATGAACGCCACGATCGGATCGATCGCGCGCTGCAGATCGTAATTGTCGAGCTCGCGCGTTACCTCGGCCACAAGCTTCTCGGCTTCCGAAAGAATCCAGCGGTCGAGTGGGTTGTGCGGGTCTGTGGGAGCCGTCTCGGGGCGAATGCCGTCGATCTCGGCATACGTGACGAAGAACGCGTAGGAGTTCCATAGCGGGATTATGATGTTCTTGAGCACCTCCTTCACCCCGTCGTCTGAGTACTTGAGATCCTCGCCGCGGACCACCGCGGAGTGCATCAAAAACACGCGCAGCGCGTCCGCACCGTAGCGCTCCATGACATCCTGCGGGTCGGTGTAGTTGCGCTCGCTCTTGCTCATCTTCTTGCCGTCGGCTGCGAGCACCAGTCCGTTCACCACCACGTTGTTGAACGCCGGCGAATCAAACAACGCCGCCGCGAGCACCGTAAGCGTGTAGAACCAGCCGCGCGTTTGATCGAGCCCCTCCGAGATAAACTGGGCCGGAAAGTGCGACTCGAACCACTCCTTGTTCTCAAACGGATAATGGTTCTGCGCGTACGGCATCGCGCCGGACTCGAACCAGCAGTCGAGCACTTCAGGGATGCGCCGCATCGTAGCGTTGCAGCTCGGGCAGGGATACGTGATCTCATCGACGTAGTGTTTGTGAAGATCCTCAGGCCGCGTGTTGGAGTTCTCGGCGAGCTCATCGCGCGAGCCGAGGCATTCGGTGTGCTCGCAGGCATCGCACCGCCAGATCGGCATGGGATTGCCCCAGTAGCGGTTTCGCGAGATCGCCCAGTCGCGAGCGTTTTCGAGCCAGTTGCCGAACCGCCCGTCTCGCAGGTGCTCCGGAACCCAGTTGATCCGGCTGTTGGCGGCGAGCATCTTCGGCTTGATCTGCTCAACGCGAACAAACCAGCTCGAGATCGCGCGGTATATGAGCGGCGATTTACAGCGCCAACAGTGCGGATACGGGTGGGTGTAGGTGTCGCGCTTGACGAGCTTGCCGTCGTCTTTGAGCTTCTTGATGATAGCTTTGTCGGCGTCCTTCACGAACATCCCGGCGAAATCGCTCACCTCTTCGGTGAACTGCCCCTCGGCGTCGAGCGGAGTAATCACCTCTACGTCGTGGCCCCTGAGCGCGTTGTAGTCGTCCTCGCCGAATCCCGGGGCAATATGGACGATACCGGTGCCCTCCTCGGTGGTGACAAACTCCGCAAGGTGCGTGCGGAACGCATCCGACCCGCCGGTCTCAGCGAAGTACGGGAACAACGGTTCGTAGGTAAGCCCGCCGAGCTTGGTCCCCGCAATGCGCTCTACGATCTCGTACTCCTCGCCGCTGCGATAGTAGTCGCCGATGCGCTCCTCGGCGAGGATGTAGTGTTCACCTCCCGCGAGGTCGCGAACCCGCGCGTACTGCACATCAGGCCCAAACGCCAGCCCCAAGTTGGACGGCAAGGTCCAGGGTGTGGTGGTCCAGGCGAGCGCGTAGGTGTTTTCCATCTCACGCAGCTTGAAGCGCACCGTGATCGCAGGATCCTGCACCTCGAGGTATCCGCCGAGGTTGAGCTCGAAGTTCGAGAGCGCGGTGGAACAGCGTGGACAGTACGGCAGAATGTAGTGTCCCTCGTACAGCAGGTCCTGCTCCCAGAGGCGCTTCACGATCCACCAGATCGTCTCCATATAGGCCGGTTCCATCGTCTTGTAGTCGTTGTCGAAATCAACCCACCGGCCCGAGCGGGTGACGATGCGGCGCCACTCCTCGGTATAGCGAAGCACGATCGAGCGGCAGGCCTCGTTGAAGTTGCCGATTCCGTACTCCTCGATCTGGCGCTTACCCGAGATGCCGAGTTCTTTCTCCATCTCGTACTCAACCGGAAGACCGTGGCAGTCCCACCCGAAGCGGCGCTCTACCTTCTTGCCGCGCATCGTATGGTAGCGCGGCACAACGTCTTTGATGGTACCGGGCACAAAATGGCCGAAATGCGGCAAACCGGTTGCGAACGGAGGACCATCGTAGAACACGTACTCCGGGGCACCCTCGCGCTGAGATACCGAGCGCTCGAACACCCTATTCTTCTCCCAGTTCTTGAGGATCTGCACCTCCATCTCCGGGAAACTGACTTTTGGATCCACCGCTTTGAACAAGACGACCTCCTCGGGAGCCCTTATCGCTGATATGTGCTGATGTGTGCGGGCAGAACACGATCGCGTACTCTGTGCGCAGTCGCGATGCCGGGCAGCAGCCCTACTATATAAGAAAAGAAGCCGGTGTGGAAAGACGGCGGCGCCGCTGTGCCGGCGCGCTCCCGGGCGGCGCGCTCCCGGGCGGCGCGCTCAAGCCACGCGAGCTACCATATGCCGACCGCCTCACGCCGAGCGTGTGGTGCTGTGGCTACCGGTTTTTGATGCTCGCACCAACGAGTCCGGTGCCGGCTCCCGCGCGGCATCCGATGCTGCGTCGATCTCGGCGAGCTTGTTGTTGAGAATCAACATCTGCAGACGGTTCTCGATATTCGCGAAACTCGTATCGGGATCGTAGTCGAGCGAAAGAATCTGCACATCGGGGTGCAGCTGCTTGAGTTTCTTGATGATGCCGCGCCCGGTAACGTGATTCGGCAAACATCCGAACGGCTGTAGAATCAAGAACGACTTCACCCCTTGAGCCGCGTAATGCAGGATGTCGCCGGCTATCATCCAACCTTCACCGGCGGTGAAGGTATGATGCACGAGGTCCTCGGAGTGCTTCGCGATCTCGGGCAAGCGCGCGCGGGGGGTGTAGCGCGGATGTCGCGCGGCGATCGCTTCAACCTTGTTGAGCGCGTAATCGATCAACAGCTCGCTCACCCCGTTGAGCGCGGTCTCGATGAAGGAGTGACGGATGAAGAACTGCTTGCGCTCGGTCCTCGCCTTCATGAACAGCCGTCGGAACGAATCGAGGATATTCGGCAGCACCGCCTGCATGCCGTTTGCCTCGAGGTAACGCTCGATCCGGAAGTTGCTCGTGGAATGAAAGTTCAAGAGAAACTCGCCGATGATGAAGACCTTTGGTCGCTGCGGTTCCTCGGTAAGCGATACCTCGCACAGCTCGCCGACAACCTCCTCAAGAGCCGATAAGGCTCGCTTGATCGAGCGTCCGATAGCCTCCGAGATGCGCTCGATTCCCCGCTCGAATACCGCGTCCACCCGGCCGGGCGTCACCTCGTAGGGCCGAATCTGCCGCCTGAGGTCCTCGAGGGCGTCGATGATCGCCAAGGCCCAGACCATACGCAGTTGAAACAGCGGGCTAAGACTGAACCCGGGGTGCATGTTCTTGGTGTCGTCGTCGGTTGTGATGATCGGGACCTGCTCGTATCCGGCTTCGTCCAAGGCTTTGCGTGCGACCGTTGCGTAGTGCGCGAGGCGGCAGTCGCACTGTACCTTCGCAAGGCCGCAAACCGCCTCGTCGGGCCTCACGAACCCGGTCTCGAGCGCTCGAAGCATCTCGCCGACATTCACCTGAGCAGGAAAGCACATATCGTTGTGCACGTAGCGCTTACCGAGTTCAATCGCGCGCCGATCCGCCATCGGCACCGGAACGATGCGATACCCGTCGGCTCCGATTGCGGCACTGATCACCCGGGAAAAGGCTCGCGTTACATTCGGCGCCATGATCACGCGCGTTTGCCTATCGCGTTTGTGGTACTTGACCGGAAACGGATCCTGGCTGTCGTCGGCGATGCGTGCCGGCGGGGCGCCGTACGCGGCTGCCGCGGTACCGTCCGCGGAAACACTGCTCGCGCGGCGCGCAGTCACGGTCTCAATAAACGACCGCACCCGCAGCTGCAACGGCCCTTTTACCTCGGTCTCGTCGAGCTTCAGGACCAGCGGCGTCTTGCCCGAACGCGATTCCATCAGTCGGGTTATTTCGTCGGTAATAATCGCGTCATGCCCACAACCGAAGCTTACGATCTGCACAAGCTCGAGGTTGGGATGCTCGGCCACCCGCAGTGCCGCGGCGAACATGCGGACATGGTAGTTGATCGTGAGCTCGGCCCGCGTTGAGCTGAGGTCTACGTGATCGAGATCCGGTAAGCTATCAACCGTGAGCACCGGTATACCGGCGTCAACGAAGTAGTTGGCGAGATCATGATTCACGATACGGTCGGTGTGGTACGGCCGACCCGCGAGGACCACCGCAAAGCGATCGGTCCCTTCCAGCTCGGCTATCAGCTCGCGGCCTCTGCGGCGCAGCTCTTCCTCGAAGCCGCGCTGCGCCTCGGCGGCGCCATCCACCGCTGCAGCAACCTCGCGTGCCTCCACCGCGAACTCGCGCGTCATCCAGTCGACGATCTGCTTGCGCCGCACCTTCTCGTTTATCCAGTGAAACAGCGGCCGGTCCAACGGAACGCCGAAGCGTTGCTCAGGCTCGTCGCTCACCTCGAGCACTATCGGGTAGCCTTTCAGAACCGCACAGACATGGTCGCTTTGTGTGTTCGGATTCTCAGGCGGGGTACGATTAACGATCGGCATGAAGATACGATCGACGCCGCGATCGATGAGATCGTGCAGATGCCCGTGTGCCAGTTTGGCCGGGAAGCAGACCGTATCGGACGGAACCGAGGCGATGCCGCGTTCGTAGAGCTCCCAGCTACTAGCTCCCGAAAGCACCACCTCGTAGCCGAGCGTGTTCCAGAAACTCCGCCAGAACGGCAAGCTTTGCCAGAACTCGAGCGCGCGCGGGATACCGATACGCCGACCTTCCGAACCGACACGGCCGCCGGCATTCTCACGCTTGTCCGAGCTCGCACGATCGGTGCCCTCCAGCAACAGTCGCTCACGCTCGCCCATCATGTTCTTCACCCGCGAGCGAGCGGAACGATCCCGGCGCGCGGCGGCCGCCTCGGGAGCCGTGGCCGCGCCCCGTTCACAACGGTTACCGGATACGAACTGCGCCCCTCCGGTAAAACGGACAACGGTTCGGCTGCAAGCGTTTGAACACAACTCGCAGACCCAACCGGTCCGGCGCTCGAAGCCGAAGTTCTCGAGGCTCGCAAGTCCGGCGAACGCCGAGCGCTCGGCCCCGACGGCGGCTTGATGCTCACGCGTAAGCATCGCTATCCCGATTGCCCCCATGAGTCCCGGATGCAGAGCGCGCACGACAGGGCGCTCGATATACTGCTCTAGCGAACGCAGCACCGCATCGTTCTCAAAGGTGCCGCCCTGCACCACAACGCGGTCACCGAGCATACCGAAATTCGCGACACGCACGACCTTCGTGAAGATGTTTTCCACTATCGACCGGCACAACCCTGCCATGATGTCCTCGGGAGTCTTGCCGTTCTTCTGTTCGGTGATGATCGAGGAGTTCATGAACACCGTGCATCGCGAGCCAAGCCGACTCGGAGTTGCCGAAGCGAAGGCGCGCGAAGCGATCTGATCAACCGGAATGCCCAAGGTACCGGCAAAGCTTTCGAGAAACGAACCACAACCGGCCGAACAGGCCTCGTTCAGCGTGATGCCGGTTACAACCCCGTCGACCACGCGAATCGCCTTCATATCCTGCCCGCCGACATCGAGAATGAAGCCCGCGTTGGGTTCAGAGCGAAGCGCCGCGCGCGCGTGCGCAACCGTCTCAACGGTGTGGTAGTCGGCGCTGAACCCGCCGGCGAACAGCTTCTCCCCGTACCCCGTAGTACCGACGCCGCGTATTTCGAGCGTAACGCCTTCGGCTTCGTAGCGTGCAAGCAGGTCGTGAAGCAACTCGGCGGCGACGTACAGCGGCTCTCCCTTATTGGCTGAGTACGCCGAGTCGAGCAGTTCGTCGTTTTCGTCGATAAGCGCGATCTTGGTGGTAGTTGAGCCGGCATCTATTCCGATGTAAACCGCCTGGGTACTACCCGCGGGACACTCGCGTCGCCGCATCTCAGCGCGTCTGTGCCGTTGAAAGAACTCATCGCGGTCCGCCCCGTCGACGAAGAACGGCATCGCCTCGAAGCGCGCCTGA
This sequence comes from Spirochaetales bacterium, assembly GCA_007126415.1. Lineage (GTDB taxonomy): Bacteria > Spirochaetota > Spirochaetia > DSM-27196 > SLAA01 > B1Sed10-166. The sequence continues at coordinate 6,793 of SLBH01000315.1, read as the reverse complement.
GCGTCGGTGGGTTCTTCGTGCGCTCCGGCGCCCAGACTACGACCTTCGCGGTTCATCGTCATGAACTGCTCGGCGAGCTCCAGCGTCGTAATCGCCTCGGTCTCCGGGAAGATAACCGGCACCGCGAGCGCCGCGCCGTGTGCCACAAACAACTCCGGCTTGGCGGGACTCAGCGCTTGCGACTCCTCCAGCCCCAAGCGTTCGGCGAATACATCGACGAGACCCGGGTTGAAGGTCAGCGGGCCGCCCTGAAACACCACCGGCGGCACAATCTCGAGCCCCTGCGCGAGCCCTCCCACGGTTTGGCGGGCAAGCGCGTGAAACGTAGACAGCGCAAGGTCCTCGCGAGAAACACCCTGGTTGAGGAGGGGTTGTAGATCGGTCTTGGCGAACACGCCGCACCGCCCCGAGATCTGGTAGACCTGCGTGCCGCCGGCGGCATACTCGTTGAACCGCTCCACCGGGATCTGCAGCAAGCTCGCGACCTCGTCGATGAACGCCCCGGTTCCGCCCGCGCAACTACCGTTCATGCGCATGTCGGAAGCCACCAACTGCCCGGTCTCAGGGTCGTGTCTAAAGAAGATCGTCTTGGCGTCTTGACCGCCGAGCTCGATCGCAACTCGCGCCTGAGGGAAAAAGGTACGCACCGCGAGGCTGTTTGCAACTACCTCTTGCACGTGGGGAAACCCGCAGAGCTCGGCGATATCGCGCGAACCGCTGCCGGTGAAGATCGGTTGTACCGGACGCCATGGACAGTACTCGGCGAGCTCCCTCAACATGCGCTCGGTAACGGCACGCTGCTCGGCCTCATGACGCAGGTAGCGATGCCATACGACCTGCTCAACCGCCGGGTCAACCAATACCGCTTTGACGGTGGTAGAGCCAATGTCGATTCCGAGGAGTAAAGCCGTATTTGCAGCGCTATCCATAGTGGTACCGGAGGAGGCTAACGAAAAGCGTCTAAAGAATCAAGAACTGTTGTCGGCGCTGTTGTCGGCGCGGACTAACCGCCGCGAGCGGTCGCCTCGCGATACACCTCGAGGAATCGCCGCGCAACCGACCGTCCGTCAAACTCGGCTCGCCGCCGCAGGGTGGCGGCCGCACAGCGCTCGTGCAGCGACGTATCGCCGATTAGTCGACGCAATGCCGCCGCGATTGAGTCGGGACTGTGCGGTACAAACCGGAGGCCGTTCTCCGTCACCAACTCATTCATACCGTCTACATCCGGCACAACGGCCGGCACGCCGCAGCATATCGCCTCGATCACGGTCATCGGTTGATTTTCGGTTGTACTGGCGGTAACGAACGCGTGCGCATGATGAATCAGGCCAGTTCTGATTAGCTCGTCATGAGCAAGACGCCCAAGAAAGCGTACTTCGCGGCTCAGTCCGAGCTCCCGCACACGCGAACGGCAATCACCGGCCGAGGGGCCGTCTCCAATGATAATTAGACGCGCTTCGGGCTCGTGCGGCACCACCAAGCTCATCGCTTCGATCAACTCGCCGATCGACTTTTCTTGCCCCAGACGCCCGACGTAGATGAAGACTTTGCTTCGATACTCCGGGTGCTTCTGTATTAGCTGCTCGCGCGTATCGTAGGTCTTGAAGCGTTCAAGATCCACTCCGTTAGATATGCGACGGATATCCGAGTTGGGGAAACGGCGTCTGAGCTCATCACGCGCCATGCGGCTGGGCGAGGTAGTAATCACGCTGCGACGCATATAAAGAGAGTAGTAGCGCCACGCGATCGCTTGCATGACCGGAACCAGGTAGCGCGTGCGCACCATGTACAACACATAGCTCGGCTCGTGCAGCATCGTGTGAAAGGTATGCACGACCGGCATACCAAGCTTGCGTGCCGCGCGCATACAGGCCCAGGTAAGCAGCCATGGGCCGGTGATATGGAGCACATCGATCCGTTCGCGGCGAAGGAGCACCTCAACCCGGCGATTCCACGGCAGCACATTTCGCATTCCCGGGTAGGCCCAGTTATTTCGGCTCGCTATGTAATGCACCGGTATCTTTCCGTTTATAAACGGTTGTTGCTCCTCGCTCCAGGCGGGCGCGACGAACACTACCTCGTGACCTTCCTCGATGAGGTTCTCGGCCAGATTCACCGACGAGGTAACGATGCCGTTCACAGCGGGATAGAAGATCTCGAACACAAGCGCAATTTTCATAACGGAGTACCGGCGATTGTAGCGCCGGAACACCGGCGCTGCAAGGTCTATGGCCGACAGTTCTATGGCCGCCCTGAGTCACGTCGTCAAGTGGTCGGATGCGGAACTGGCGTCCACCGCGGTGAGATGGCCGGCCTCAGCGTACGCGATTAGCTTGGAGTCTGCGGTTATGAGTAACGCACCGAGGGTGCGCGCGGTAGAAACGATAAAGCGGTCGATGAGATCACCCGCGAAGCGCCCCGGCAGGCGGGCCGCTTCAAGTGCGACACGCTCGCCGGGCTGTACTACCGTGAGCCCCGGTGTTTCAAGAGCCTGCCGCACCCAGTCGTCCAGTGGGATGGTGAACTGCACGCGTTCGGCCTGCTGAAGCTCGGCCAGCTCGAACAACGAGACTGCAGCCAAGTACAGCCGGCCTGCCTCGGAGGCCTGCTCTATGGCGAACACCGCAGAGGTTGAGCGCAGCTGCTCGGCACCCTCCATTGCCCAGACCCAGACGTGGGTATCGAGCACCACCGCGGCGGGTTCGGTTGAGTTAGAATACATCAGTACAGCGCGTTACCGTGCCGCGAAGCCTCCCGATAACCGGCCGCGGCTTGTCCTCGGCAAGCTGGAGCAACTGCGCGACCGGCTTTCCCCGCTTGGTAATGACGACACGCTCGTGCGTCTGGTGAACCCTATCCATCAGCTGTAAGCATTTGGCCTTGAACTCACCGGCCGCGATCTGCATACAACCACCCCCCAGTTATGGGCCACCCAAAATAACCATGGTCATATTACTATGGTTATGATGGTTAGGCAAGTCTTTTTTGGCTGTTCTTTTGGCTCTTCTGTGTTTTATGGCGTTCCACAACCGGTGATCCACCTTCGTGAAGCCACCGACGCGGCATTGCGCCGAGCTGGGTATAGCGGCTAAACTGAGGTGGCGTACAAATCGGGGGGTGCCATGCGAATCGGGATCTTCACAGACACCTACAAACCGGAGATCAACGGCGTTGTGACCTCAATTGAGCTGTTTCGGCGTGAGCTCGAGCGCAGAGGTCACAGCGTGTACCTGTTCTGCCCGCGCTACTTCGGACGCAAAGACCCAAAACCACACGTGTTTCGCTTCCCTTCGAAACCCTTCTTGTTTCAAATGATGACCGAGCGCCGCTTCGCATTCCCGTCGCTACGCGTGTTTCGCGAAGCCGCGCGCCTAAACCTCGATCTCGTCCATTCGCAGGTTCCGGGCAATATCGGTGTGTTCGCTATCCTGGTCAGTCGCTTTCGCCGAGCGGCGCACCTGCACACCTATCACACGCTGTTTATGGAGTACACGCACTACATGCCGCTGCCGCGCGTCCTGTCGAGGTATTTGGTGGGCCTGATCTCGCGACGCTTCTGCGGACGGTGCCAACGCGTGATCTCCCCGAGCCGGCGTATCCGCGAAGAGCTCGTGGAGTACGGCGTCAACGCTCCAATCGACGTGATCCCGACCGGGATCGACCTGCGGGCGCTTGACTCCGTGCCCGAGCCGGAAGTTGTGCGCCGGCGCCGCGGCATCCCGGAGCACAAGCACGTACTCTCGATGGTGGGGCGCATCGGACGCGAGAAGAACATTAGCTTCCTGCTACGCGTGATGCAGGTGCTCAAGCAGCGCCGCTCCGACTTTTGCTTTCTGGTGGTCGGCGACGGACCCGACCGCAAAGCGCTGCAGCGAGAGGTGGCTCGGCTCGGCCTCGAGGATGTTGTGCTGTTCACCGGCTATGTCACCCGCGAAGAGGTGTTTGCGCTGTTTAGGGTGACCTCGGTCTTCACCTTCGCCTCGGTCACCGAAACGCAAGGGTTGGTGCTGCTGGAAGCGATGTCGATGGAGACGCCGGTGGTTGCGGTCGATGCGATGGGTGTTTCCGACCTTATGGCCGATCAGCGTGGCGGTGTTACCTGCAGCTTGGAGGTCGGAGAGTTTGCCGAGCGTGTTGAGCGCTTCCTGGACGACCCCGAGCTGCGGCGCGAAACCGCGGCGGAAGCTCGCCGCAAGGCCGAAGAGTGGTCTATCGAGCGTATGACCGATCGGCTGCTCGAGAGCTACGAACGAGCCGTCGATGAGTTTAGGCGGTTTGGGCACGTGCGCTACGGGAAGCGGCCAAAGAGCACCACCTCGCTCACCAGCGAGCAGACCGAGTAGTCGACACGATCACCCTTCCGGGCACTCCTCCAGGCACACTCGTGCGCGCAGACTACCGGTACGCGCAAACTACCAGCGAAGTGAAAGCCACGCGGCCCACTGCAGATCGAACTCGAGGTCGCGCTGTCGCTGGTCTTCGGCCGGACGTCGTCGGTTCCAGGTCCAGACGCCGGCAAGATGCGAGCCGAGCTCGAGCATACCGCCGAACGGCCGCAAGCTCGGGGTATCCCAAACCACGCCGGGATACACGCTCCCTTCGAGCTCGAGCGCGGTGCGCCACTGGGGGTACGAACCGGTCGGCGAGCGGCCGCTGCCGTCGCCCGGCTCGTAAGGATCTTCAAATGTGTCGATGTAGAGGTCGCGTTCACCCGTCCCCTGCAACGACGCCCGCGCGAGCGCGGCAAACTCGGTAGGACGCTCGTATCCTACCGTAACGAACCCACCCACGAAATCCGGCCCGGCCCAGTACCCGAGCGGCTTCTCTACGGTAACGCTACGATCGCCGATATGCTCGGTCTGTAGCCGGCGCGAATGCGTCAGGCTCGTGTACGACTGCTCGTGCGTGTAGAGCCACGGGTTGGTATAGACCGCTTCGAGATTGAGAAGCATGTACCCCTCTCGCCGCGGGCTGCGGCTCTCGAACCCTAGCAGGGCGCCCCAGGCGTTGGGGTCGTCCTCAACGCTGTCGCCGTGCAGCGTATCCAACATCAGCGAGTTGAAGGCGTACTCGGCATAGAGCCGCCGCCCCGGCGCAAGCGCGAGATCGAGCTCCAGCCCCGCGATGATCGCGGAATCGGAATGATGGATGAAGTGGTTATGGAACACCATGACCGGGTGCAGGTAGCGCAGCTCCATCGATTCCTTCGCGATGAGATAGACCTCGTTGACCGCGATGTTCAGCCGCTCGAGCGGCCGAAACTCTATGCGATGACCGATGTAGTTCCGCTGCCGACGGGCCGGATCAGCGTTCGCCTCGTTTTGATCGGGGTCAAGGTCGCGCCGGCTCAGGTCGGCGGTGTTCGCCCAGAAGTAACTGTACTTGAAGCGATCAAAAAACGTCGTGAAGCGCAGCGCCTCGTGATAATCGGCATGATCGGAAACGACGAGCGTTCCGCTCCGCCCCGGCCCCCATGAAATGACGTCGCGGCCGAACTGCGCACCCCAGTGCCGCCCGCCGAGCGCCACAAAAGAGCGAAACGGAAACTGCGGGTCCAAGACCTCGAGCTCGCTCGGGAAGTTGCTGCGCGGGTCGGGGTTGGGCGTGGAAGGGGCTTTGGGCGTCTCGCCTTCCCCGTCCCTCGCTTCCACCCAAAGCTCGCGCGTCATGTAGTTTTCAAAGCCGGGGTAGTTCTTCTGTAACGTGAAATCCATCGTGGCGTAGGCCGACTCCAGCACCCATAGCTCGAGCGGGACGCTCAGAAGCGGACGGCGACGCTCGTAACCGTAGAGCCAATCGGTTTCACCGCTGTTGCTCTGTAGGTACGCCTCGAGATTGAGCTCTAGCCCGGCGCGAAACGCGACACCGGGGCTTCCGTCGTCGAGCCGCTGCTCGAGACGCGGGTTCGGCATGAGCGCGGCCTCGACACGGTCGTACAGCCGCCGGCCTTGCGGCGAGAGAAGGCCTCGCTCTACGCGACGAAAACTCTGCTGCAGCTCGGCCCCGCTGTAAGGCCCGCTCGCGAAAAGGGGTGCAAGACCTTGCTCGGCGAGCAAGCTCCGCAACCACTGCACAACCGAGGCGTCGGCAGGGTAGATGCGCTGGAGGTTCTCACGCGAGCCCGAGTGATCCGCTCCGTCAACAAAGCCGGTTTGGGCGAACACGGCGCCCGCAAACGGCCCGGCGGCGCACAACACGCACAGCAGAGCCGTACATCCCAAGAGTTTAAGGAAGCTCGGCGCCCTATTCATGACAACACTCATCTCGACAAAATAAGACCTTTCTGGGGACAAGCCGTCACTTTGGGGCGAGCGGCCGTATAACGCTTGTTGTACCTATTGTTAAGATTGTATCAATAGTACGCAGCGCCCACCGTAATACTTGATTGAAGTACACTGGTTTTGTATATTTTGCCACATCACACTCCTTCTGTCCACGGCGGATACTACAATATGCAGATGAACGAATACTTGGTTGGTCTCGATGTCGGTTCCACAACGGTGAAAGTGGCGGTGGTGGATCCTGAAAGCCGCGAGCTGCTGTACGCCGATTATCTGCGGCACAACGCCGCACAGGCGGCGACCGCACGCGAACTGCTCGAAGCGGTGCACGAGCTGTTTCCCGAAACGGCGCTGCGCCTTGCGGTATGCGGGTCGGGCGGAAGCGCAATCGCCGAGCGCCTCGGCGCGTTCTTCATCCAGGAGGTGGTTGCCAACAGTCTTGCGATCAAGGAGCACCATCCGGAAACGCATGTTGCGATTGAGCTCGGCGGGCAGGACGCAAAGGTCATCTT
>SLBH01000177.1 GCA_007126415.1 Spirochaetales bacterium | reverse complement strand
GCGGCGGCGGTTGACGCGGCGGCGGTTGACGCGGCGGCGGTTGACGCGGCGTCTGGTGCGCCGCTCCGCGTGCCGGGAAGCGCGTCGGTCAGCGTGCGGATGAACTGCGAGCCCACCACCACCGCGTCGAGGTGCGGCGCGAGCGCCTCAACCTGCTCGCGCCGTCGAACCCCGAACCCGCCGAACACGCGCACCCCGGCCGAGCGCACGCGGTCGAGAAACGCGAGGCTGTCGTCGTCGAGCACGGTCTCGGAGCCGGTAATCCCGGCGCGTAGCGCCACATAGACCGAACCCGAGGCGTGTTCAATCACGCGCTGCAGGCGCTCCTCGCCGACACCCGCAACGAGCACCGGCACAACATCGAGACCGGCCGCGCTTCCGGCGGCGTACAAGCCCTCGTCGTAATCGAACGGCAAGTCCGGAACGATCAGCCCGCACACCCCCGCATCAGCCGCCGCGCGGCAGAACTGTTCTACCCCACGACTTACCACCAGGCTCGCGTAGGTCATGAGGTAGACCGGGACCGTGGTCTCGGCGGTAATCTCGGATAGGAGCGCAAAACCGTCGTCGACTCTAAACCCCGCCTCGATCGCAACGGTGCTTGCCTGTTGAATCGCCGGGCCGTCGGCGCTGGGGTCGGAGAAGGGAAACTGCACCTCGAGGTAGGATACACCGGCGTCCACCAGCGCGCGCGCCACCGCCCGCGAGGTTTCGCGGTCCGGATAATGCGAGATCATGTGCGCCATGATCGAGTGCTTTGTTGTGTTCGTTGTTGTGCTCACAGCGAAGCCTCCTCTTCGTGCAGAAAGGTTTTCCACGCGTCCGGCGCAAGCTCACGTGCGGTTATGAAGAGATCCTTGTCTCCTCGGCCCGACATATTCACTACAATCGCGCTCTCGGGCGGAAGCTGCGGGGCGAGTTCGAGCGCGACCGCAGCGCCGTGGGCGCTTTCGAGCGCAAAGATCACCCCCTCGTTACGGGCGATCACGCGAAGTGCCTCCAGAGCCTGCGCGTCCGAGGCGCGGTGAAACTCTACCCGTCCGCTCTCGCCGAGGTGCGCAAGCTGCGGGCCGATGCCGGGGTAGTCCAACCCGGCCGAGACCGAGTGCGTAGCCGCGACCTGACCGTCCTCGTTCAGCAGGAACTTGCTTTTGTAGCCGTGAAGGATTCCGGTGCGCCCCAGCCCCAACATGCGCGCGGCGTGCGCACCGGTCTCGAGTCCGCGTCCTCCGGCCTCCACGCCTACGAGCCGCGGGTGCTCGGTCTCGAGGTACGGCTCGAAGAAGCCGATAGCGTTGGAGCCGCCGCCGACGCACGCGACCATCACATCGGGGCTGACGCCGCGCTCGCCAAGCTGTTGCTGCGTCTCACGACCCACGACGGCCTGAAACTCCCGCACCATGTCGGGAAAGGGTGAGGGACCGAGCGCCGAGCCGATGAGGTAATGCGTGTCGCGAAACCCGGCCGCCCAGTCGCGCAGCGCCTCGTTCACCGCGTCTTTGAGCGTTTGGGCTCCGCTCGTAACCGGAACAACCTGCGCGCCGTACAGCTCCATCCAGAACACGTTCGGGCGCTGGCGGCGGCGGTCTACCTCGCCCATATAGATTGTGCACTCGAGGCCGAGCGTGGCGCAGACCGCTGCGGTGGCCACACCATGCTGCCCGGCGCCGGTCTCGGCGATGACCCGGCGCTTGCCCATGCGCTTGGCAAGCAGCGCCTGGCCGACCGCGTTGTTGATCTTGTGCGCGCCGGTGTTCGCGAGGCCCTCGAGCTTGATGTAGATCTGCGCGCCGCCGAGCTCGTTGGAGGTGTTCTCGGCGTGCAGCAACGGCGTTGGGCGGCCGATGAACTGATCGCGCACGCGCTCGAGGTCGGCTAAGAAGACCGGATCGGACAGCGCCGCGCAAAACTCGCGCTCGAGCTCATCGAGCGGACCGCGTAGCACCTCCGCCACGTAGCGGCCCCCAAACTCGCCGAAGTAGTCGTTATACCGTGCAGACATCTGCTATCTCCTCCATGTAGCGCTTGAGTTTGTCGGGGTCCTTGCGGCCTGCCGCGCCCTCGAGTCCACTCGAGACATCGACGAGCTCCGGACGGTACTCCGCGACGATTGCACCGATGTTCTCGGGCGTAAGGCCACCGGCGAGCCAGAGCGCGCCGCGCTCGGCCGCCCGCCGTACGAGCTCGGGATTGATTCGCTTCCCGGTTCCTCCGGCGCGTTCGGGATCAAACGCGTCGATCAAGACCCGCGGCGAGCGATACTCGCAGGCGAGCTCCAGATCGCGCGCATCACGTACGCGAACGGCCTTGTAGTACGGGTACGCGAGCGCGAGACAGTCAGCGGGTTGCTCGCCGCCGTGAAACTGCACCGCATCGAGCAACCCACGCTCGAGCAGCCGCGCAACCTCGGGTTGCAGCTCGGCGCGGCCGGCGTCGGCGCGGGTGTCGGTGTCGGTGTCGGGGCTCGCGGCGGCGCGCGCATCCGTGGACCCGTCGGGGTGCCTGCCATGCCGCGCCCCGGAGCGCCGGTGGGCAGACCCTTGGTGCGAGCAACGCGCATCGTCGGCTTGCACCACCGCAACCTTGAGACACCGAAGGTCGGCGATCTCTTCGAGTAACGCCGCCTCGGCGCGCCTCGGCGAATCGGCGAAAACAAAACCGAGCAGGTCGGCGCCGCACTCGGCCGCGAGCCGTGCGTCGGCGGCGGTCGTGAGGCCGCAGATCTTCACGAGCGGCCGCGCGCGCCCCATTTGAAGCGCCGCTCGCCGCGACGCGAGCTCACCCCAGAACCTCGGATTACCACGGCACGCGCTCACTCGGCTACGCCCGCGCGCGCGCGCAACACCGTACGCATCCTCGAGGCCAGCCAGGATCTCGGGCACGCGCTCGGGGTTCCGCATTGCGCTCTCGCCGACGAGCACCCCGTGAAACCCGGAGCATCCGGCGAAGTAGGCGTCTTCGTAGCCGCCGATACCCGACTCAAAAACCAGCCGGCAGTTCCAGCTGATCTCGGCAGCCAGTGCCGGCGGGGTGAGCTTATCGACCTTGAAGCTGCGCAGGTCGCGGCTATTTATCCCGACAAGCGTCGGTTTGAGCGGCGCAACCTTCTCGAGGTCCGCGCGGTCGTGAAGCTCAACCAACGCCGCGAGGCCCAGTGCGGCCGCCTGCTCGAGCATCGCGGCGATATCCTCTCGCGCGAGCGCCGCGGCGATCAGCAGAACCGCGTCGGCCCCGGCCCGAAACGAGACCTCGAGCTCCTCGGGCAGCTGCAGAAAATCCTTCCGCAAGACCGCGCAGTCGGGAAACCGCTCTTTCACCGCGATGAGATCCTCGAGCGATCCGCCGAACCACTCGCTTTCGGTGAGGACCGAGAACGCGCGCGCGCCGCCGCGGTGGTAGCGCTCGGCCTGCTCCACAGCGTTGAGCCCCTCGGCGATTACACCGCGTGACGGGCTCCGTCGCTTGATCTCAAACAACGCCGGGCCGTGCGCCTGAGCCGCCGGCTGAAAGGGAGCGTGCTCGCCCGCCCCCGGCGCCACGCCGCTCGGCGCAGGCGACGCAAGCGGCACAAGCGGCGCGGAGCGCAGGCTCGGCAGGCGGCTACCAAACGTGGCGCCCGCGACCTTGAGCCGCGCGGCGCGCTCGGCGAGGATACGGTCGAGCACGTTGGCCTCGGTGCCTATCATCTCCGCGCCTCCGAAGCCGCGTCCCCCACGCCGTTGCGGGCGCCCTTGCCCCGGCCGTTGCCCGCGCCCACGGGGGGTGCTTGGTCGGCATCGGCGCGTTCGGCGCTGATGCGTTCTGCGGCGGCGCGTAGCTCCTCGAGCTTGCGACGCACGCTTCCGTCGGCAAGCGCTGCGGCGGCGCGCTGCACCCCGTCCTCGATCGTCTCGGCGACGCCGTACACGTACAGCGCGGCGCCGGCGTTCAGCACTACCGCCGCACGCAACGCCGGCCGCCCGCCGCCGGCGAGCAGCTCACGTGCGTCGGCCGCGTTCGCCGCGGCGTCGCCCCCGGTGAGCTCGTCGCTTTCAAAACGCCCGAGGCCGTAGCGCTCCGGCTCGATCAGCATGCTTTCAAAGCGACCGTGGTCGTCGAAACAGACCGCGCGGCTCGGCGCAGCCGGGGATAGCTCGTCTATCCCGTCGAGGCCGTGCACCACCATGCCGCGGCGCACCCCCAGAAGCTGCGCGGCGCGCGCAACCGGCTCGCAGAGCTCCTCGGCGTACACCCCAATCAGCTGAAACTCGGCGGCGGCCGGGTTTGCGAGCGGCCCGAGTAGGTTCATGATCGTCTTGAGGCCGAGCTCCTTGCGCGCCGGTGCGGCGTGCTTCATTGCACCGTGGTACGTGGGAGCAAAGAGGAACGCAAAGCCGGTTTCGTTCAGCAGGCGTTCGGCTTGGCCGGCGGTAAGGTCCGCCGGCACGCCGAGCTCGCGGTAAAACTCGGCGCTGCCGCTACGCGAGCTCACCGCGCGGTTGCCGTGTTTCGCGACCGCCGCGCCGCACGCCGCCGCTACCAGCGCCGAAAACGACGAGATATTGAAGGTGCCGCGACCGTCGCCGCCGGTACCGCAGGTATCGAGCACCGGGCGGTGGGCCTTGACCGCTACGCGCTTGCGGCGCAGCACAGAGGCGCAACCCGCGATCTCTTCCGGACTCGGGCCCTTCGCCGCGAGCGCGGTCAAGAACGCGGCAACCTGCGCGGTGCTCAGGTTACCTTCGGTGAGCTCCTCCATGAAGCTCTCGGCTTCCTCCTGCGTCATGTCGTGCCCGTCGATCAAACGCGAGAGACGGCTCGTTGCGACAAACGGCTCGCGACGGTACTGCAGAAAGTTCCGAAGGAGTTTCTTCCCGTCCTCGCTCGCGATCGACTCGGGGTGAAACTGCACACCCTCCACCAGCAACTCGCGATGGCGCAGACCCATCAGCTCGCCGGTTGCACTCCAGGCGGTGGGCTCGAGCTCGGGAGGGACGCTGTCGGGGTCAACGATGAGCGAATGATACCGCGTAAAAACCGCGGGCGAGCCGATTGAACGAAACAGGCCTTGACCGTCTACGGTGATGGGCTCGGCCTTCCCGTGCACAATGCGCTCGGCCTGCACCACGCGCGCGCCGTAGGCCTCGGCGATTACCTGATGACCGAGACAGACGCCGAGGATGGGAATGCGCCCCGCAAAGCGTTTGACGACCGCAAGCGAGATGCCGGCATCTTGCGGGCCTCCCGGCCCGGGCGAAATCACGATGAAGCGCGGAGCGCGGGTCTCGATCTCTTCGAGCGTGATGCGGTCGTTTCGCACAACCAGAACCTCATACTCGCCGACCTCTCGCAGGTACTGGTAGAGGTTATGGGTGAACGAATCGTAGTTATCTATCAGCAGAATCACGTTGTGCTCCTTATCTCGTACGTTTTATACCGCTGCACACCTTGCCGCCGGCCATGCCCGCCGGTTTGCGCCTCCTAGGCCGCAGGAGGCCGACCCACCCGCTCACACCCCGAACTCGAGCGCGGGCTCTCGCCCGCTTGCGCCTGCGGGCTCACTGATCTCCGTGCCGGCGGCCGCGGCGCCGAGCTCAACTCCGGCGGCCTTCGCGAGCGCGCCGAGTTTCTCGTCGGTCTCCTGAAGCTCGCGCTCGGGCGTGGAGTCGTACACCACGCCGGCGCCGGCCTGCAGCACCAGTTTACCGTTGATCTTCAGGGCGCTTCGGATCGTGATGCAGGTGTCGAGGTT
>SLBH01000082.1 GCA_007126415.1 Spirochaetales bacterium | reverse complement strand
CGGCGAGCGGCGAGGGACGCAGATCGAACAGTCCCGGCGCCGAGAAGCCGAACAAGACGTGGCGGCCGCGAAGCTCTTCGGGGTCTATGACCGGCTGCTCGCCGGCCTGCAACCGCAGCTCGCTCTGTAGGACCGCCGCTGCGCTGAAGGTGGTGCGCTCGCTGCGGTCGCCCTTGAAGCGTAGCAGCGCGTTGCCGTGCCGGTCGAGCGGTATGCTGCGCCCGTTGACCTCGAAGCTACCCCGCTCGAGCGCGAGCGACGGTTGTGCATCCCCGGCACGCGCCTCACCGGGCTCCCCGGCGAGCTCGGCGGCGAGGTACGCCGCGAGCCCTATCGACGGGAACGCAGTGTCGTGGAACCGTGCCGCGGGCGCGATCCGCCGATATACGCCGTCGGAATCGGCGGCGGCGTTGACGTTGCCGAGGAGTAGGCTGTTTCCGCCGACCTCTTCTATAGGGTACTGGGCGCGCGGGAACTCCGGTAGGCGCGTGAGCGCGCCGCCGACCGAGATCTGCACGCGACCGGCGCGCTCGGGCTGAAGCGTTTCGGAGCCGCTTTCGCGCGAGAGAAAGAGCGCGCCGGCAAACGGGCCGGTCTCGGCGATCTGCGCTCCAAAGCTCTCGTCGTCGAACACGCCGTAGCCGGACGGTTCGAGGTAGAGCACATCGAACGCGGCGCTCGCGACCTCGGCGCGCTGCAGAAACATCAAGATATACGCGTACAGCTCGCGCGGCCATGGCCAACCGATTGATTGCTCTTCCTGCGCCCAGTCGAGGCTCGCCTGATCGAGCAGCACGAGCACGACCTCATCGCTTGGTTGCTCGGCGCCGGCGAGGAGCCGCACGCGCGAGTCGTAGCTTTGTTTCTCGAGGCGCTCGAACCCGCCGAGCGCCCAGAGAATGAGCACCGCCGCCGCGGCTGCGGCGCCGACCGCAAGAGCCCGGATTAGGCGGTTCCGTCGTTCGCGTGGTGACCCCGCCATACCTTACAACCGCCCGAGCGCAGCGCGGTAGCGCTCCTCGCGAGCATCGGTTGCGCGCGCGGTGTGGCTGTAGCCGTCTATCTCGTCGCGGATATCGCTGATTCGCGAATCGGGGGCGGGGTGCGTCGCAGCGAAGTCGAGCCCGCGGGGGTCGAGCCTGCGGTCCATCTCTTCGAGCACCGCGATCAGTCCGGCCGGGTCGTAGCCCGCGCGCTTCATGATGCGTACCGCGGCGCGGTCGGCCTCGCGCTCGGCACTACGCGAGTATCCGGAGTTGATCAAGGTTTGCGTGATGTCGTCGATAGAGTCCTCGAAGGTTGCGGTAAGCTCCGCGAGGTCCTCGCTGGTTGCGAACTGCGTGCCGGTGATCGCGACGCTGGTGAGCGCGGCGGTGATGCGCGAGGTGCGAATCGCCTGCAGTCCGTGTTGGTACTCGATATGCCCGATCTCATGCGCGAGGATCGAGGCGACCCCGTCCTCGCTCGAGGCGAGGTTCAGGAGCCCGCGCGTGACGAACACGATGCCGCTCGGCGTCGCAAACGCGTTGATCTCGTCGGAGTCGAGGATTTGAAAGCGGTAGCCGCCGAAAGTCTCGGGGCGCCGCGAGAACAGCGCGAGCGTTTGCCCGAGGGTGTTGATGTAGCGGTTCGCTTCTTCGTCTTCGTAGAGTTCGTAGCGGTCGGTGATCACCGCACCGACCGATCGCCCGATGTAGTACTCCTGCTCGGGTGTGATGTCCTCGGCGCTGCGCTCGACCGCGCGGGCGCTGCGCCGCACCGAGTCGGCCTGCTGCTCGCTGATCACGCCGGTTTGGCTCGCGACCGCGGTGCCGAAATCGGCAACGTCCCCGAGTCCGGCGCAGGCAAGCACCAGAGCCATAACCATCACGGCAATCGCCGCGCCGATTATAACCGCCCGGTACCCGGGCCTGTCTCGATAGCGGTTGCGGCTCATTGCTCACCTCCGTCGGGGTCGTTCAACTCCCCGGCGGCGATGAACGCCGCAATCTCATCGACCGGGACGCCACTTGCTTCGATCCGATCGATCGCGCTGAAGTCTATCCCTTGTTCTTCCCGATAGCGTGCCTCAACTTCTTCGTTGAATCCGCGGCCTGCGAGCGCAACCTCGGTATCGGTGGCGGATCGCTCCACGTCGCGCGTGCCGGGGTTAACCACGATCTCTTTGGTGGTGAGTGCCGAGTTATGTACCCAACCCTCGACGCCGGCCGCGGCAAAGCGGCCACGGGTCCACCCTTGTTGCTCGCCGAGTACCTCAATTCGGTCTCCGTAGTTCAGCGTCGTGAGCGGGCTGCCGAGGAATCCCGGGCGTTCGCGCATCGGGGTTTCTTTCACCTCTACGCTGCGCTGGTTGCCGAGGCCGAGTACGATTGTGATCGTGATCAAGAACAGCGCCGGCAGCAGCAGCAAAGTCCTGCGCATAGAGCCACCTCCTTCTCCGTGTATGCTAATAGTATCCCGAAAGCGGCTTTATGTCGCTGATTTCGAGCCACGCAGACGCGCGAGAACAGTGTTTTACGCCCTAATGAACCCATGGTATCATGCCGAGCAGTGGGTTTTTGCCGTAACTCGGCGAAATTTTTGATAGCGTGTTCATAAAACCCATGCTACACTGGTCGTGAGTTTCGGAACGTTTGTCAGAAGTTGCTTGACGTTTGTTCTGCCTTTCGCCCGAGTCTGAAGGCTGCTTCCGAGATTCACTATAATTTTAATGTTAGAGAAAAGGAAGGGCACATGGCGAGTACCGACCGGTCCACCGCGCGCGCGGATGTCGCGATCATCGGCGCAGGACTAAGCGGCTCCTGTATCGCGCGCCAACTTTCGGCGTATGAGCTCGATACGGTGCTGCTCGAGAAAGAGTGCGACGTTTCGTTGGGAGTCTCGAGGGCCAACTCAGGGATCGTACACGGCGGGTTTCACCACAATCTTAAGTATCTGAAAAGCAGGTTGGAAATCCGCGGCAACCTGATGTACGATCGCCTCCAGCGCGAGCTCGATTTTCCGTTCAAACGCTGTGGCATCCTGGTGGTCGCGCTGAACGACGAGGAGATGAAGTACATAGATCACCTCTACACGCAAGGGCTCGAGAACGGCGCGATCGGAATCGAGATGTGCTCGCGCGAGCGCATGTTCGAGCTCGAGCCGAAGCTCAACAGCGACTGCGTCGGAGGCTTGCACGCGCCGGGCGGCGGCGTGCTCGAGCCGTACCGCTTTGTGTTCTCGGTCGTGGAGTCGGCCAAGAAGAACGGCGTTGAGGTTCTCACAAAGTTTGAGGTGGAGCGCGCCGAGCGCGCAAACGAACACTACACGATTCACGCCGCCGACGGGCGCACGGTTGAGGCGCGCTATGTCGTAAACGCAGCCGGGCTCTACGCCGACCGCGTCTCGAGTATCTTCGGTGCCGAAGAGTTTACGATCACGCCGCGCAAAGGCGAGTACTACTTGCTCGACCGCGCCACGCAGGCCGGACCCCAGCGCGTGCTGTTCCCGGTGCCGACCAAGGTCTCGAAGGGAATGCTCGTGATTCCGACCGTAGAAGGTACGGTTTTGATCGGGCCCACCGCCGAGGAGATCGAGGACAAGGAAGACCTCTCCACCAACGCCGATCAACTCGCGCAGATTCTCGACCAAGCGCGTAAGATGGTCCCAAAGGTTTCGCAGACCGACGTCATCACCGCGTTCTCCGGGCTGCGCCCGGCCTCGGGCGACGGCGATTTCTACATCGACATCTCGAAAAAGGCGCCGAACTTCATTCAGGTTGCCGGTATTCAGTCGCCGGGGCTTACCGCGGCGCCCGCGATCGGCGAGTACGTCAAAGACCTTCTCAAGAAAGCCGGCTGCAGCCTCTCCGAAAAGTCCGATTACGATCCGTTTATCTCGAAACTGCCGCGGATCCGAGACGTCAGCCCATATGAAGCTGACGCGCTTGTGGCTTCGAATCCGGCCTACGGCAACGTGGTCTGCCGTTGCGAGGAGATCTCGGAGGCTGAGATCGTGGAGGCGATCAAGCGGGGTCATGCCACGCTCGACGGTGTGAAGTACTTCACCCGCGCCGGTATGGGACGCTGCCAGGGCGGGTTCTGCAGTTACAAGATCATGAAGCTCTTGATGCGCGAAACGGGCATGTCGTACCGCGAGATCCAGAAACGCGGCGCCGGGACCGAGCTCCTGCAGGACGCGCTGTAAGGCTACACGGGAGACGAAAGAACAATGAAGGAACTACATTACGATGTATTGGTAATCGGCGCAGGAGCCGGTGGGCTTGCCGCAGCAGCCGAGGTCGCGAAACACGACGCCACCTGCGCGCTTGTCGAGCGCGAGAGCCATCTTGGCGGCATTCTCATTCAATGTATTCACAACGGCTTTGGGCTCGAAGAGTATAAAGAAGAACTCACCGGTCCGGAGTTTGCCGAGCGATTGGCGGTGGAGGTGCGAAACTCCGCCGTAGATGTATACACCGACACAACCGTGACGCAACTCGAGACCGAAACCGACGACGGCCTTAAGATAGCGTACTGTTTCTCGGCGGTGTACGGCGTGATTAGGATCTCGGCTCGAGCGGTGGTCTTGGCAATGGGGTGTCGCGAGCGCAACCGTGGAAACATCCGCACGCCGGGTACGCGACCGGCCGGGGTGTATACCGCCGGGCTCGCGCAGCGTCTGGTAAATATCGAGGGCTACATTCCCGGCAAGGACGTAGTGATCGTAGGATCCGGCGATATCGGTTTGATTATGGCGCGCCGCATGACCTGGGTCGGCGCCACGGTGCACGCCGTGATCGAGATTCAGCCGTATCCGTCGGGCCTCACACGCAATATCGTGCAGTGCTTGAACGACTTCGATATCCCGCTGTATCTCTCACATGTGGTCTCGCGCATCGAAGGGCGCGATCGTGTCGAGAAGGTACGCGTAAGCCCGCTGGACAACGGTATCCCCGACGAGGACAACAGCTTTGATATTCCGTGTGACACCTTGCTGCTTTCGGTGGGTCTGGTTCCGGAGAACGAGCTCTCGAAGGAGGCCGGCGTCGATATCAACCCGCAGACCAACGGCGCGCTGGTGGACTCCACGATGATGACCTCGGTCGACGGGGTGTTCTCCTGCGGCAATGTCTTGCATGTGCACGACCTCGCAGACTGGGTCGCCGAGGAGGCTCGCCGGACCGGGCGCTACGCGGTTCAGTATCTTCGCAATAAGCGGCCGAACCGGCAGGTTCGTATCAAGGCCGGGGCCAATGTCCGTTATATCAACCCCACGATGTTCGATCCCGACAACCCCGACAAGCTGTACTTTCGCAGCCTGATCGTGAAAAACCAGGCGAAGCTTCACCTCAAGCTCGACCACAACCCGGTAAAGGAAGTGAAAATGAGCCACATTCAGCCGTCGGAGATGCTGCATGTGAATCTCAAGCCCAAAGATGTCGCGTCGTGGAATATCATGAAAGACTCGGTGCTGGAGGTTAGTGTCGAATGAGCCAACAAGAACCCATTCAAGAGATGATCTGCATCAGCTGTCCGCTCGGCTGTCATCTCAGCCTCTATAAAGACGAAACAGACAAGCTTACCGTAACCGGTAACAAATGCAAGCGCGGTGTGGTGTACGCCGAGGAGGAGTTCTACGCTCCCAAGCGCGTGGTTACCTGCACCTGTCGGGCCGAGTCCACGGTGCTGCCGCGTTTGCCGGTGCGCACCACTACCTCATTACCGAAAGAGCATATCGATGCGCTATTGAAGGCCGCGTATGAACTCACGGTGAAGCCTCCGGTCGCGTGCGGGCAGGTGTTGATAGAAGACTT
>SLBH01000379.1 GCA_007126415.1 Spirochaetales bacterium | reverse complement strand
GCCGCGACGTGTTTGCGGCCCTGCCCACCGGCGGGGGCAAGTCGTTGTGCTATCAGCTACCTGCTTTGCTGAGGCCCGGTCTCACGGTTGTCGTGAGCCCGTTGATCGCGCTCATGAAGGATCAGGTAGACGCGGCGCGCGAGAACGGTATCGCGGCGAGTTATCTCAACAGTAGCCTTGAACCCGAGCAAGCTCACGAGGTGCGCTCAGCGCTTGCCGCCGGGCGCGTAACGCTCCTGTACGTCTCGCCTGAGCGCCTGGCGATAGCGGAGTTTCGCGAGGCGCTTGTGCGCTACAAGGTCGCCGCGTTCGCCGTCGACGAAGCCCACTGCGTATCTGAGTGGGGGCACGAGTTTCGGCCCGACTACCGCAACCTCTCGGCCTTACGGGCGGAGTTCCCCACCGTCCCGATCGCGGCCTTCACCGCTACCGCCACCAAGGAAGTGCAGGCCGACATCATCAGCCAGTTGGCCCTGCGCCGCCCGCTTATTGTACGCGCCAGTTTCAACCGCCCCGAGATCACCTACCGCGTGGAGCCCAAGCACAAAGGCGCAGACCAGATCGCTGCGTTCGTCGCCGAGCGTCCCGGGGAACCGGGTATCGTATACCGCTCCACGCGCAAGGCGACCGAGGACACCGCGGCACGCCTGTGCCGAGACGGTGTTCGTGCCGCGGCATATCACGCGGGCCTCCCCGACGAGCGGAGAGCCGAGGTTCAGGAGGCGTTCGTCCGAGACGACCTACAGGTAGTAGTGGCTACAATTGCGTTCGGCATGGGTATCGACAAATCGAACGTGCGCTGGATCCTGCACGGAGACCTTCCTCGCAGTCTCGAGGCCTACTATCAAGAGACCGGCAGAGCGGGGCGCGACGGAGAACCTGCCGGCGCTTTGCTGCTCTGGAGTCCGCAGGACATCGCCATCATTCGACGACATATTTCCAACATCGTGTCGGATACCGAACGCGCCGCCGCCGAGAAGCGCCTAACTGAAGTCCTGCGCTACGCCGATGCCGGCGTCTGCCGCCGCAAGCTGTTACTCGCGCATTTCAACGAGACCCTCGAGAACGATTGCAACGGTTGTGACTTCTGCCTCGGCGAGGTACGGACCGAAGACTGCACGATCGCGGCGCAGAAGCTGCTGTCGGCCGCGGTGCGGACCGGAGAGGTGTTCGGCGCGCATCATCTGGTTGATATCGTGACCGGCACCGCGTCCGACCGAGTAACCGAGCGCGGACATGAGCAGCTTCCCACCTTCGGTGTTGGGCGCGAACAAAATAGAACCTGGTGGCTCGCACTCGCGCAAGACCTGGAGTCGACGGGTTTGCTCGCTCGCCGGGGCGCGGATCAGGGACGTCGCGGCGGCTTCTACGTCACCGAGCGCGGCCGCAAGCTCCTACGCGGCGCCGAACGCTTTGAGAGTCTGAAGCGCGCCTCGCACCGCACGCCCGTTGAGACCACCACCCCCACACTTCTACGCCCCGACCAGGAAGCTCTGTTTCAAAGCCTCCGTACGCTCCGCAAGCGTATCGCAGTGGAGCGCGGTGTCCCCCCGTACGTGGTGTTCAGCGACAAGACACTCAAGGCGATGGCCGCAAACCGGCCGACCAGCGCGCCCGCGCTGTTGCGCTGTCACGGCGTCGGCGAGCGCAAGCTCGAGGCCTACGGCGAACGCTTCCTCGAGACCGTCCGCCGCTTTCTACAGGAGGGGAATACGCACGGTGCGCGCCGCATCCAGGACCACATCTAATAGCCGGCGTTCTCTCCGCCGCCGGCGCTCAACACGGAGCACCACACAGTCGCAGCGGCGCTACACGCTCGCATACCTGCTCTCGCGACAGCCCAAGACCTTGGCTAAGCACCGTGACTACCCACAGCTCAAAGCCTTCCTCGAGCAGGACACCGCGCTGCAGCGGTTTCGGATGTCGCGCCGGTGTTACTCGCTACTCCATAACGCCAGGATCAAGGAGCATAATCTCCATCATTTCTTTCGTACCTATCGGGCGCCGCGTCACCCGTTCTTCGCGCTTTTTCTGCTGATCAAGAACGACTACGCGGCGGAACGCGAGCGCGTACGATATGAGCGCTACCGCTACATTCTCGAACGCATGCGCGCGCTGCCCGAGCCGGTGGTGGAGTTCATCCGTTATCTCGGCCATCTCGAAAACTTCTACAGCCCCTCCGATGAGCACCCACTCTGGCAGAAGCACTTGTTTCCAAGCACCAAGAAGCAGGTGCACGCCTTTGAGCACTACAGCGAACTCGACTGGCTCGAGACATTCCGCGTGCACCTGAAGCGCCTTGAGGAGCGCTACCGCAACTTCACGCTCGCGGAGGAACTCCTTGCCTGTTACGTACTCAACTGCGTGCCCGCTACCCACCCGCTGCAGCTGCCCCAAGCCCAACGTGTGAAGCGCGCGTACCGAACCCTCAGCCTGCGCCGGCATCCCGACCACGGCGGCGACGCGCGGATCTTTGTCGAGCTCAAGCGCGCGTACGAGCTCCTTAACAGCCGATTTGCGCAACCCCACCGATCATGGTAGCATAGCGGCCACAGGAGTCGAACTTATGACACTCAAGAAACTATTCGTTGCGATAACCCTATGCCTAACGGTCGGCGGCTTACTCAGCGCCGATAACGGCGGCAACAACGAGACAGACAACGAGCACGCAGAAGACCGGCCAACTCCCAGCGAGGCCGAGGCCGCCGCCGTTATAGAGGATTACCTCGCCGATGAGGCTGCGCAAATCTCGATCCCGTTCGACCGCCGAACCGTCACCGGCACAAGCTCGCCGGAGATCGAAGAGCTGCTTGCGGAGCACGAAGGATACTTCAGGCTGACGTTCGCGCCGAACGAGATGCTGGACCTACTTGTAGACGCCGGTTTGCTCGAACGGCACGAGTCCGATCTCGACGATGAGCCCGAGGCCGAACTCGGAGATCCCGAAGCAACCGCCGCAGCCGGAGGCGGCGATGATCCCATGCATTACGTCTACACCGTAACCGATGCGGGCGCCGAAGCCTTGCACCCCGAGCGCACCCCGTTTTCGCTTAGCAGCGCATTTGCGTTCGCGTCCTACGAGCTCAGCGAGATTACCGAAATCGGAACCGGGTTCGAGCGTCGCGGCATGAACGCCGTTGAGCTCGAGTTCGAGTACGATGTCGTTGAGTTCGAGTCTTGGTTTGAAGAACACCAAAGCGCGCTCGAACGCGCCGCGCGCCCAAGACAGATCGATTCTCACGACTCGCCCCAGACCGGCACCGCGGTTCTCGTGGAGAGCCCGGACGGCTGGGTCCGTGAAACCCTCTACAACCAGAATTAGGCCAGGATTAGGCCAGGATTAGGAGAAAGCCCATGCACCTCACGATATTCGGCGCCGGCGGCGTCGGCGGCTATATCGCCGCTAAGATAGGACCGGCGGTCGGTACCGCGGGATCTCCGTTTCGCGAGTTCAGCGTCGTCGCCCGCGGCTCACACCTCGCCACCATTCAGCGCGAAGGCCTAACCTATATCGATCCTTACGGCAGTACCTCAACGGTGTACCCCAATGTGGCCTCAGCCGAGGTCAAACGGTTTCCCACGCCCGAGTTCGTTGTCCTCGCGGTAAAGGGATACGACCTCGAACTCGCCACCGATCATCTTGCCGAGCGTATCGGAGCGAATACCCCGATACTACCGTTGCTGAACGGAGCCGATATCGATGAACGCGTGCGCGCGCGCCTCGGCGGCCGCGGCATCGTGCTACCGGGTGCGATCTATATCGGTGCGTTTATCGAGCAACCGGGCCGCGTGCGCCACGCCGGCGGACCGGGCTCGGTGGTACTCGGGCGCAGCCCCGACAACCCGGAGTACAAACCCAACGAATTTCTCACCGCCTGCGAAACGGCAGGCATCCCGGTTGAGTGGCGTGATGACCCGGCCCCGGCGATCTGGGAGAAGTTTCTCTTCATTGCACCGTTCTCGCTGGTCACCGCAATCAGCGACAAACCGATCGGCGAGGTGTTGAAAGATGATGAGCTTGCCCGCGACGTGCGCGCGATTATGTCGGAGGCGGCAACGATTGCTCATACAAAAGGCGTTGCGCTTCCTGAGAACATCGTTGACGCAGTGATGGAGAAAGCGGCCGGGTTCCCGGCCGGGATGACCACCTCGTTTCAACGCGATATCGCCGCGGGCGCGGCGCGCGATGAGCGCGACATTTTTTCAGGCAGCATTTTGCGGCTTGGAGAGAGCCTTGGCGTGCCGACGCCGGTAACCGAACGCTATACCAAAGCGCTACCGGATCCGCCGGCTCAACCAGGCGGGACCGCCCCGCAGAACGGGGCCGATTAGCGGCCCGCCTACCCGCCTACCCTACGGCTCCGGGTACCGGCTGCCCGAGCCGCTTCAGTATCTTTGCAAGCTCGTGTTGAAGATGCTCGAGACTGCGCATCACGATCTCGTTTCTCAGGTGTGCCGCGCGATACTCGCCGCCGGAGCCGGCGCCGAGCACATCCTCGGTAGAGACACGCCGACTGATGTCCTCAGCGTTCTCGAGGAATAGCGCCATCAGTCCGGTAAGGTCCTCGACGTGCAGGCCCTCGATCTCAACCATGGTGTCGGGCGGCGCGTTTAACCCGTGCGAGTCTCGCGCACGCTCCAGACCGGCTTGAACTTCGTGCATAATGAGGCGTGCGGCGATCACAACCGCGTGTGCAAGGCGATGGCCCTTGGTATGATCCTGCTGAGCCGGCTGCTCCTGCGACCTGTCTTCCTGTGCGCTGCCTTCGGTGGGCTCATACGCCACCTTGAGCACCTTTGCCGTCTGCAGGACCGCGTCCCATTCGCCCAGACTCAACTGCATACTACTCCTCCCGGCCGCGTTTTCGTATCGCGGGCAGTGTATCACGATCGCGGACATACGGCTACCGAACGAAGCGGCTACCGACCGAAACGGTGCTCACTCCCACTCGATTGTAGCAGGCGGCTTGCTCGAGACATCGTATACTACCCTGCCCACTGCGGGCACCTCGTTCGTGATGCGCGCCGAGATCTCGAGGATGTCGTGCGACTCGAACGGATAGACGTCGGCGGTCATTCCGTCGATCGAGTGCACCGCGCGTAACGCAACGACATACCCGTACTCGCGCGCGTCGCCCGCAACCCCCACTGCGCGAATCGGCAGCAATACCGCGAACGCCTGCCAGATCTTATCGTACAAACCACGGGCGCGCAGCTCTTCAATGTATATTGCGTCGGCGGCGCGCAGGATATCGCACTTCTCGGCCGACACCTCACCGAGGATGCGAACGGCGAGCCCCGGGCCCGGGAACGGATGCCGGCCGATTGTAGAGGCCGGCAGCCCGAGAGCCGCCCCGAGCTTACGCACCTCGTCTTTGTAGAGGTGCGCGAGCGGCTCCACAATTCGTCCCTCGGCGCGCTTCTGCTCCACCAGCGGCGAGCGAACGTTGTGGTGCGACTTGATCACCTTCGCGTGCCCGCCGACGCCTTTGCCGGATTCTATCATGTCGGTATACAAGGTGCCCTGCGCCAAGAAATACGTGCCGGGCACGCGCGACTCCACCTCGCGCTGTTGAACCGTCATGAACAGATCCCCAATGATGCGGCGCTTCTCCTCAGGGTCTCCCACCCCGGCGAGCTCACCGAGGAACTCCTCCGAGGCGTCTATCACGCTCAGATGCCGTGCTCCGAAAGCGCGCAACGCGTGCTCCACCTCGGCCGTTTCATCGCGGCGCATGAGACCGGTATCCACGTAGATCAAGTACACCTGCTCGGCCGGTAGCGCCTTGAGAAGCAACGCCGCGACTACCGAGGAATCCACGCCCCCTGAGATCAGCAGCACCACCGGCTCGGAGCCCACGGTAGAGCGAATCTCGCGAACTCCCTGCTCGAGGTACTCGTCCACGGTCCAACTACGAGCGGCACCGCAGATACCGAATACAAAGTTCTCAAGCACCCGCATGCCGTACTCGCAGTGACTCACCTCGGGGTGAAACTGTATCCCGACGCGTCGCCGGCTTGAATCGGCGATGCAGGCGGGGGCGCCGTACTCGGATCGCGCCACAACCTTCCAGCCGTCCGGCGCTGCTTGAACGCTGTCGCCATGGCTCATCCAGGCGATTGACCCCTCCGGAATATGCGCGAACAGCGGGTGCTCACGATCGTACTGCAGACGCGCCCGCCCGTACTCACGGCCTGCGGTGCGCGCTACCTCACCGCCGAGGTCATGGGTCATCCGCTGCAAGCCGTAGCAGATTCCGAGAATCGGGACATCGAGGGCGTAGAGCGCCGGATCCGGAGCGCCGGCGTCCTCGTCGTGCACCGACCACGGCGAGCCCGACAGCACAATGCCGCGCAAATCGTCCCCCGGAAGCTTGCCCGCAGCTACCGTGCCCGGAAAAATCTCGCTGTACACGCCGAGCTCACGAATGCGCCGAGCAATGAGCTGCGTCGTCTGGCTTCCGAAATCGAGTATCGCTATCGTATCCATTGATCCTTTCTCAGTATCGTGCTTTCACGCTCCGAGCCGACCGATACGATCTCGACCGGCACCTCTACGAACCGTTCGATAAACGCGATGTAGTCCTGTGCTTCCTTCGGGAGTTCTTCGAAGCGTGAGATGCCGTTCAGCGAGCTCTTCCAGCCCGGGAAACGCTTGGTAACAGGTCTCGCCTGTTCTAATGCCGAGATCGAAGCCGGAAAGCTATCAAGGGTCTCCTCGCCGAGTTCGTACCCCACGCAGAGTTTAATCTCATCGAACCCGTCGTACACGTCGAGATGTGTGAGGGCGAGCGCGTCGATCGAACAGATCCGGCAGGTGTAGCGTAGCGCAACGAGATCGAGATAGCCGCAGCGGCGTGCACGCCCGGTGGTAACACCGTACTCGCGCCCGATCTCACGGATCTGGTTTCCGAGCTCGCCGTCACGTTCGGGGTCGAACTCGGTGGGAAACGGTCCGTTACCGACACGGGTGGTGTAGGCCTTGAAAACGCCCAACACGTGATCTATCGCGCGCGGGCCGATCGCGGCGCCGAGCGCCGCACCCCCGGCAGCCGAGTACCCCGAGGACACAAACGGGTAGGTGCCGTGGTCGAGATCGAGCAGCGCCCCCTGCGCCCCCTCGAGTACTACGCGCCGCCCGCGCGCGTGGTGCATATAGATCGCGAGGTCGGTAACCATAGGGCGAAGGCGCTCGCGGTACTGTTCGAGAAACTCGCGGTCTTCGGGGCGCAGCCGTGCGTAGCGGTCTTCGTCGTACAGGTCTATCAGCCGAATACCGTCGCGCGCCGCCTTCATAGAGTACGCGACGCCGATGCCGCGCCCGGTAGTCCCGATCGGCTGCATCCGCGAGCGGTCTTGCTCCACATCGAGCTCGCGGTAGCGCGGCACCACGAGGTGAGCGCGGTCGGAGATCAACACGCGGCCCTCCCAGGACACGCCCTGCTCCTCGAGCGTCTCGAGCTCTGCGAACAACGCCGCCGGGTCTATCACCATCCCGGCGCCGAGCACCGCCACGGTGGCTGGGTATATGATGCCGGACGGCACCAAATGCAGTTTGTAGGTGCGGTCGGCGTGCACAATTGTATGCCCCGCGTTTGCCCCACCCGAGAACCGCACCACCACCTCGGCGTTCTCGGCCAGATAATCAACAATTTTTCCTTTGCCTTCATCGCCCCACTGGGCGCCGATCACTACTACGTTCATTGCATCCTCGGTTCTTGTCCGGTGCTACCGGTTTCGCGCTTAGCGCGAGTAGTTCGGGGGCTCTTGGGTGATTGCAACGTCATGCACATGCCCTTCCTTTAGCCCGGCGCTGGTAACGCGCACAAACTTCTCGTACGAGCGAAGCTCGGCGAGCGTCGCGCACCCGCAGTACCCCATGCCTTTTTTTACCCCTACCACGAGCTGGTGCAGGAACGGCGCAAGCTCGCCCTTGTACGGCACGCGTCCTTCGATGCCCTCAGGAACCGGCTCTTCGCCTTGCGCCATCTGGTAGCGGTCGCCCGAGCCTTGCTTGATCGCGCCGAGCGAACCCATCCCGCGGTACGTCTTGAAGATCCGGCCTTCAAAGATGATCTCGCGTCCGGGCGATTCTCGCAATCCGGCGAACAGATTACCGATCATCACCGCGTGCGCACCCGCCGCGAGCGCCTTGGCGACGTCGCCTGAGTACTTGATACCACCGTCCGCGATCACCGGGACACCGCGCTGCGCGGCGACGCTCGCCGCGTTCCGGACCGCCGAAAACTGCGCGACGCCGATGCCGGCCACCACGCGCGTCGTACAGATTGAGCCCGGACCAACGCCGACCTTGATCGCATCGGCGCCGGCGTCTATAAGATGCTCGGCCCCTTCGGCGGTTGCGATGTTGCCGCCTATAACCGGCAGATCGTACTGCCGTTTGATATGGCGCACTCCGTCCAAGACGTTCTTTGAGTCTCCGTGCGCTGCGTCCATCACCACGAAATCAACCTGCGCCTCAGCCAACGCGTCCATTCTCTCGGCAAGCCCGCTCGGCGCCACCGCCGCGCCGACAAGCAGCCGCCCGTGCTGATCTACCGCCGCACGTGGAAACTGGCGATGCTTCTCCATGTCCTTGACGGTAACAAGGCCGGTGAGTTCTCCCGCCTCGTCTACCACCGGCAGCTTCTCGATCTTGTAGGTGTTGAACTTCTCCTGCGCGCTCGCGATGTCGGGACGGCCCACCTCCACCACGAGCTCGGAGGTCATCACGTCGCGCACCTTAAGCGACAGGTCGGAGCAGAAGCGCATATCACGGCTCGTGATGATGCCGACCAAGGTCTTGCCTCGGACAACCGGCATCCCCGAAACCTCGTTGGCCTGCATCTCCTCCCAAACCTCTCGTACCGTAAGGTCCTCGGTAACCGTGAGCGGAGCGGCGATAATCCAGTTTAGATATCGCTTCACCGCGGCCACCTGGCGGGCTTGCTCCTCCACCGTTAAGTTACGATGGATAACGCCTACTCCGCCCTGCAGCGCTAGGCCGATCGCCATCTGCTGCTCGGTTACGGTGTCCATAGCCGCCGAAAGCACCGGTACGTTCAGACGCACTCCGTCGAACAGTTGTACGCCGAGATCGATATGCTCCGGCAGCACCTCCGAGTACGACGGCAGCAACAGCACATCGTCGTAACTCAGCGTTTCCTCAAAACTCATCGGCCAAGGCCTCCTTTGTTTTCGTAATCACGTCCCGATACCGCCGGCTCAGCTCCCGCGCTCGCCGGGCGGCCTGTCCGCTGTAGAGCTCCGGCGATGAAAAAAACCGCTCGGCATCGAGGCCGCTACGCCGCTCGAGCTCCTGCCGCAGCGCCTGCCATAACTCGGTGTCGGTTTTAAGAACCTCGAGCACCGAGCGACGGTCGGCCTCGCCGGCGACCGTCGCTTTTCGCACAATCTCGTGTGCGTCGGCCCGTCCGGCGGCCGACAGCAAAATGTAGGCGGGCTCGGCGAGCACCAGGTCGCCGGTCATGCGAAGGTTGGCGAGCATACGCTCGCGGTCTACCTGAAGCCCGGCAAGCACCTTCCGCATGCGCTCGGCGGCCGCCACCGCACCGGCGATGAACTCACCGACGAAGCGTCCGCTTGCTGAGTTCGAGAGGTCGCGCTGGTGCTCAGAGATCTGGTCGAGCTGAAAGCTCACCACCCGCGGCGCGAAAGCCTTCCAGAGGCTCTTGATGTGCTCGCAGTTCCATGGATTTCGCTTCTGGGGCATCGTGGACGATCCCACCTGGGTTGAGCCGAACTGCTCGCGCACTTCATCGATCTCGGAGCGCTGCAGATGTCGAAGATCGTCGGCAAGATTTGCGATGATCCCGAACGCGTTTGAGATCTCGAGCTGAACCCGAAGCAGGTACTCCGGCTCCACGATCTGCGTCGCGTACTCGCTCGGGGCAATCCCGAGACGCTCGAGATGCGCGCGCTCAAACGCCGGCGGGTCGGGGTAGAGCATCGAGAGCGCGTTGTACGCGCCGACCGCACCCGAGAGCTTCCCGCGCAGGTCGCGGCTGAGCCGCTCGAGCGCTTCAATAGACTTCCCGAGCCGCGCCACATACTCGGCTACCGCAAACCCAAAGGTTATCGGCACCGCGTGCCGGCCGTGCGTACGCCCAACCTGCGGCGTCTCGGCCTCGGCCTCGCCGAGGCGACAGAGCTCCGACTCTACCTCGAGAAGAACCGGTAGCAGCACCCGCCGGACCGCGTCGCGGTAGCGCAACGCGGCTGCGGTATCGAGCACATCAACCGAGGTGGCGGCACGGTGGAGGTACGGCTGCAGCTCCTCGGGAAGCGCCGTCTGCATAACATTCACCAGTGCTCGGATGTTGTGCTGCGTGCGTTCCTCCTCGGCGTAGACCTCGGAAGGATCGAGCGATTCCGCCGCCGCGTCTGCCGCCCGCTCCGCGTCGGCGTTTAGACGCCCCTCGAACTCCAGGTGTGTTTTCAGCAGCGCCGCCTCGACACGCGCGCAGTAGCGCACGGAAGCTTCCTCGCTAAGATACTCCGCGAGGCGCTCAAACAACTCGCGGTTTGACTGCAGATAGCGGTGGTCCAGTGGGCTGATATTGCGAAAAATGCTGCGGTGTTCCATGAACGAGTCCCTACGTTGAAAAACTGACGTGTTTGAGAGATAATAGCCGCATGATCGATTTTCGTCGAGTGCTTATCGTAATTGGTTCAGTTGTGCTCACGATCGTGGTGATCGTTCTTATCGTGATGCGCCCGGACCATTCCGCACAGGCCGCCTCGGCCTCACGGCCGGGCGACGGCACGCGCTTTATCGTCCCCGAGGCCGGAGACGGCATCAGGCTTTCCGACGCAGCCTCGGAGCACACCATAACGCTGCGCGACGCCGATGAAGAGCTGCAACCGCGCGTTCCGCTTTCGGGAGAGTATCTCCTGACGCAGGTGGAGGAGACCAACCTAAACCGCGACCAGAACGACGAGCAGATCATAGCCTTCAAGCGTCGCGACGATCCCGGAGACCGAATCCGCGTCCTGGTAGCGGAGTTCGACTCGGTACGCAACACCTATCGCGTTGCCTGGGAAGGCGAAACCGGAGCCAACAACGTGCGAACCTTTGCGTTGTACACCGCCGACCTCACCGGCGACCACGATCCCGAGATTATTGCGTTCGGCACCAACAACGCCGGAGAACAAACCCTCGATGTGTTTCAAAGCACGCAGCCTCCGGGCGGCGTGAGTTTGTACTATCGCTCGATCCTCTCGGTTTCAACCGACGCGAACATCGAGATAGACGAACAAGAGCGCAGCGAGGCCTACTACAGCATGCAGAGCAGCGGCAGCGGCTTTCCGATCTACGTCTACTCCCGCGACGAGGACGCCGACGACGAGCGCGGACTTATACGAATCGCGTATCGCTATCATCCGGACGAAGAACAATACGTTGAGGCGCAACGCGAGAGCATCCCGGGCAAAGAGATGGAGGAAGCACAACTGCGGGAGCTCTACGACGGCGATGTGTCGGAGTTTCGGCGTTTCCTGCGAGGGCCGTGGTTTCGCTCGAGCGGCTCCGAGTCCGAGGTCGACGAGCTGGTGTTCTTCGATCCGGTTCGCAGCAGCATCGTGTTCTATCGCGGAGATCGCCAAGAGTCGTTCTCCTGGGAAAACTCGCACAAGACCCTGCACCGCTCCGGCCCCGGGCTGCGCCTGAACCTCGAAAACGAATCGATCTCGACCGTACGTCGCCAAGTATCGCTGACCGCCACCGGAATCGATGAAGTTCTGATCAACGTAGACGGTAGCGATCAATGGGACGGCAGTTATCGTCGGCTGACCGATTCGCTGCAACGGCGGCTGCTAAACGAACAACGCTCGGCCGCCCGCTTAACCGACGACCTCCCGAGCGGCCTCTACCGGAACGACGCCGGCCTCGAGCTCTTCTTTTCCAGCCCGAGGTTTACGATGCGCGACGAGGGCGAGGAAATATCGGGCGGGTTCGCGATGTTCGAGCTCGACCGCCCGGTGCTGCAGCTGAAACAGATGAACGCCAACGGTGTGGTAACCGGCACGCGCGCGTATCACTTCGAGAAAACCACGAACCAGACCGCCGACCAAATCGTGCGCACTCTTGAGCTTTACCCCGCAAGAATCACCGCCGAGGGCGTGGAGGTGCTCGACACCGAACCCGTCACGCTCGAGCAAATCGAGCAGGTTGAAGACGACGACGAAGGCGAACAATCGGAAGAATCGGTCTCGTAGGCGCGAAGCGCGCGCCACGCGGGGCGCGGGGCGCGTCACGCCGGGCGGGCGGGGGTCAGTCACCGCCGCCGTCAAACAGGAGAAATCCTTCAAACCCCAGCTCTTTGAGTTCAACCACTACTCGTTGAGCCTCCGAGCGGTGCCCCTGCGAGGAAGACACCGGGACGAACACTTGATAATACCTGCTGTCCCCAACGCTGCGCTCGCGCACCTCAGCTTCGCTGAAGCCTTCCTCGCGTAGATCGCGCACCATATACTCTGCGTTTTCTTTCACGCTGAACGAACCGGTCTGGACGCCGACGACGCGCGGCTGCGCACCCGTTTCGTCCTCACCATTCACACCGCGCTGAGGTGCCGAAAGGCCCGAGAACACCCCGGCCGGACTGGGGCGCAGCTCCACCCACGGTTCGGAGCTACCGCTCGATTTCGCCGCGAGGCGCGCCTCCGGGGAGCCGGAAAACTCATCCGAGATGCGTTTTACCAACTCCGCCCTGCGTTCGTCGTGGCCGAGGCGTGCGGCGAGTTCAGCCTTATAAAGCACGGTTTTAGGGAGCTCGATTGCGTGTTGTTCGTGATACGCTTCAAGCGCGGAGTACGCCTCGCCCTTGCGCCCGAGCCCCACCTGTGAGCGAGCCGAGAGCAACAACGCAGCCTCGGCGAGCGAACCCGCTTCGTCTTGTCGCGAGCCGGCCGCCCCGGAAACCGTTTCAGCGTCGTCGAGGGCCTCGTTGTAGTCCCCGCGCTCGAGCGCCAGGTCACCGGCCGCGAGCAGCGCCTCGAGCCCCACACGCGACTCCGGCGCCTGCTCAAACGCCTCACGATAGCGCCGCTCGGCTTCGTCGGTGTTTCCGCGCAGCTCAATGAGCTCAGCGTGTAGCCGGTACGCGCGGCTGCGATCCTCCGGGCGGGCTAAACGGTTGCCGAACTTCTCGATCAAGTCGTCGACCACTCGAAGATTCGGCGCAGCCTCAACCGCGGCCTCGAGCCGCTCGAAGTCGCCGTCCGAGCCCACGTTTCGCTCGAGCCAATCGAGGTGCGACGAGAACGCGCCGGCGCCATGCGCCACCGCGAACGTCAAGGCCACCGCGATTACGGCGCGAAACGAACTACGAGAGGCACGATTACTCTTCAGCCGTAGGAGCGGTGGTCTCGGCAAGCTGCTTCCTCGAGAAACGCCTCTTACGAGGCTTCTTTTCTTTTTTCTGTTTCGGAAACTTTGCCCGCTTTCTCAAGTACTTGATGTAGGTGAACGGTAACGTGACGAGAACGCCGAGAAAAAACGCGGCGAACAGGCTCACGAAAATAGGGATATCCTCGAAGGTATGAAACCCCACCGAGACGTCCGAGACGTTTCGAATGTTCACACCCGCAAACAGCACAACAACCGATAATACAATGAGATAAAACAACAATTTCCACGGCATACCGAGCGCTCCTCAATTAGCTCGCCCGGCTATCGCCGCGCGCGCAGGCCCTTGATGAACTTATACAAACTATAACCGCCGTAGCCGAGCAGTCCAAACCCCGCCAAACTCATCATTCCGCCGGCAAGCCCCCCGATGAGCGGCAACGACGCTACTACCGTAAGCGCGCCCGCGCCCGCGGTAACCATCCCGCCGGTGCGATCGTCCTTGTTTGCAGCTTTTGAAGAGGCGGAAAGGCCGAAGGCCGTGAGTCCGCCTCCAATCACAAGGCCGGCGATTGAGAGCCCTGCTCCCGCGAACCCGCTCAAGAAGAGCAAACCAACCCCAACCACGGTTCCGCTGATACCGGTCATGCCGTAGCCCACCAACCGATCACTCGGCACAATCTCGTTCATGCTTCCTCTCCGTTTACCACTTGTTCTACATACCGCCGAATAGCATTCCAGTCGTCATTCTCCGGAAGCAGAATCCAAGCTCCCATATTGAAGTCTTCGTCTACCTCGTCGGCGCTCTTGTTACTATAATACAAGTTGGAGTAGGTGTGGTAAAGGACGTTGGAGGTGTCGATTACGGTGCGCGTGCCGATATCATAGCCCCCGAAGCGCTGCAGATACCGGATCATTTGAAACGGCGAAAGATCGGTCTCGACGTACCGTGTGAGCGTCGCCACCAGCTCGTGTAGCGTACCGATATTCTGCAACTGCAGCGCGCTGAGCTTCTCGAACACCGCGCCCACAACTCGTTGCTGCCGCGCGGCGCGGTCGAAATCATCGGTTGTGGCACGCGAACGCGCTACGCGCAACGCCTCTATCCCACTCAGCAGGTGTGTTCCGCGCGGATAGTACAGCGTGCCCCACTCACCGTCGTCGCGCGTGCGATAGCTGGGGTCAATCAGGTCTTCCTCGAGCGTAACCTCCACGCCCCCGAGAATATTCACCGCCTCGATGAACGCGTACATATCGATCGCGATGTAGTGATCGATCGGCAGACCGGTTATCTCGGTCAGCTCACGCGCAAACCGCTCAGGCCCGTATCGTGGATAAACCATGTTCACGCGCCGTCCTCGGTAGAAGAGATCGCGCGGTACGCTAATGAGTTTTATGCGGTCGGAGCGTGGGTCGGCGTGCGCGAGCATAATTGAGTCGGTTACACCCTCGTTTGTGCCGAGCACCACCGCAGTAACCGCGTTCTCGGCGGTTTCCACGGTCTGAAGGTCCCCCAGCCGCGGATCAAAACTACTGTTTCGTTGCGAACCCGCCGAGATACCGAAACGCCGGAAGGTCTGCAGCGGAACGTCGCCGTCGTCCATGATCCAAAGCTCGCCGTTGGGGCGCTGCACCGCAAACGACCCGAACCGTTCCTCGCTGTCGAGTTCGAGCAGATCAAAATGCAGATGATCTCCGCGATCGCGCGGTTCGGTCGAGAGGCGAAGCCCGTGATTCTCGAGCAGCCGCCGAAATCCGGAATCTCGAGCCGCACGCTTCAGCATCTCGATCGAGCGCTCTACCGTCTCCTTCTCAGGGGGCGTCTCGGTGAGCTCGGTGAGTTCATCGAACAGCGCCTCGCGGAACGACTCGAACTCGTCGTAGCGTGCATCGTCGAGAACAAACCGGTTGTCGTCGGCCCGGTACCCAAACACCAGCGACGGCACTTCATGCAGCGTGCCGTTTTCGAGCTCTAGTGCTATCTCGTACCGGTTGCCGGCCTCGGCCGAGCGAACCCGATGCGAACGCTCGCCGGCGCGGCTCGCCAACGCGTCCGACTCGGCGAGCCGTGCAAGCTCGGCGACGCGCGTCTCGCGCGCTTGGCGCAGGCGCTCTATCTCCTCGAGCTCCTCGGATAGGTACGCGCGCAGCGCAGCCCGGTCAAGCTCGTCATCGAGCGAAACACGAAACGCGGAAGCCTCGCTCCGCTCGGCCCGCACCACCAGGTCACCCGCGCGCGCGTCGGGCTCGATTCGAAACTTCACCTGGCCGTCACGAACGAGCTCGATGCGGCGCTCCGCGGTTCCGCTCTCGCCCCGGTTGTCCGCCTGTTCGGCGTGTACCTCGTCGTGTCGCCGCACCTCGAGGCCCAGCTCCTGCGCCGCTTCGCTGAACACTCCCTGTTGCTCGAGCGCGCGAAACCGTTGCGCGAGCGCCAGGCGATTCTGATACGCGAGCAGCTCGCGAAACGCCTCGAAAAAGGCCTGCGCCTCTGCGCCGGCCTCATCGCCGCGACCGTCGGCGCCGGTGTCCTCGCTGTAGCGCGGGCGCAACGGCTCGTAGTTCCGCCGGCTCATCCCGAGCTGCTCTCGGATCTCGCCGGTGTCCTCCATCAAGGACCGCGCGGCCGCGCGCAGGTCCTCGGTCTCGTCGCTCGTCCGCCTAATCTCGCCGATCAAACGGTCTTGACGCTCGATGTTGCGCTCGGTCTCGGCCTGCATCCGGTTCAACAGTAGTGCTGCAACCACGCCGAGCGCGATGATGTTGAGAACCGCGATCGCGATGAGCGCCCGTAGCGCCCAAGACCCGTTTCCAAACCTCATAAGCGCACCACAACTAACTCCCGGCTAATGCCGGAACGACCGCTGCCCTGTGAAGCACATCGTAGCACCGTACTCGTTACACGCCTCGATCGACTCAAAGTCGCGCATCGACCCGCCCGGCTGCAGCACCGCGGTGACCCCTTCGTGAAGCCCAACCTCTATCCCGTCGCGGAACGGGAAAAACGCGTCCGAAACCATCGTCGCGCCGTACAGCCCGCCGCGCGCGTGCTGCACCTCGCTCGCGATCCAGGCGGCGCGTTCGTCACCTTCGAGCGCATCGTAGGAGCACTCGTAGCGCTCGTGCGCCACCCGCTCGCGCATATTCCGATAGGCTTTGTCGCGCGCAATTCGCGCAACGCCGACGCGGTCTTGCTCGCCGGCGCCGATCGCGAGCGTTACACCGTCCTTCACGTAGAGTACCGAGTTACTCGTGACCCCGCTCTCGACAAGCCAGCCGAACACCATGTCCTCGCGTTCCTGCGGGCTCGGCGCACGTTGTATACGATACTCGACGCCTTTGTGCGTTGTTTCCGCCGGGGTCAGCTGCCCCGCCTCCAACAGCTGCGGCCGATACGACCACTGCAACGCCATCCCACCGTCGATGAGGCTGCGCGCCTCGATCACTCGCTGACCCACGTACTCCTGCAGCCGGTCGATATTGGCAATCCGTACAACCCGCAGGTTCTTGCGGCGCTCGAACACATCTACTACACCGGGCGCGTACTCCGGAGCCGCGACCACCTCGCAGTAACTTGCGGCGATCTGCTCGGCGGTCTCGACGTCGCACTCGCGGTTGAGCGCCACAACGCCGCCGAACGCGGCCACGCGGTCGGCGAGAAACGCCCGAAGATAGGCGTCGTAGATGGACTCGCCGAGCGCTACGCCGCAGGGATTGTTGTGCTTGATGATCACCGCCGCAGGCTTATCGTGGAAGTAGCGCAGAATATTGAGCGCCGAATCGGTATCGGTGATGTTGATCTTGCCGGGATGCTTGCCGCTTTGCAGAAGCTCCATATCGGATGCGAGGTGCCGCCCGGGTGCGATGCACTCAACCTCGCCGAGCTGCAGGTTGCCGTTGACAAGGCGGTACAGCGCAGCCTCCTGATCGGGGTTTTCGCCGTACCGCAACCCCCGGAGCTCGTCCTGCACCACCCACTCAACCTTCTCGTACACCAGGGTCTGACGGCGCTCGTCGTCGTAGAACGAGATCTCCATGTTAGTTGGAAACGACTCTGTTTGCTGTTCGCTGTACATACTGCGTAATGATTGCTTTGCCATGACGGCCCGTTCTCCTTGTGTATTCGTGAGGTAGGTTCTACCGAACTCGATACGCCGCCGCAGCCGTGGCAGGCTCGGTCTCGGCAAAGTACGCAGCAACCGCCGCGTCGTAATCCGCGGTATGGCGAAACGCACGCGCCGCCAGTCTATACCTAAACGCTAGGCTGGTCGCGCCGCTGTGGGCCGCGAGCTCCGAGACGAGCTCACCGTAGAGACCCGGGTCGCAGACCGGCGCCACCCGTAGGTAGTTCTTGGCCGCGGCTCGCAGCATCGCGGGGCCGCCGATATCTATGTTTCCGCGCGCGGTCTCGGGGGTGGCGTCGGCGCGCGCGATCGCTTCTTGAAACGGATAGAGATTGACCGCCACCAGATCGAAGCGCACCGCCCCGACACGCTCGATATCGCGCTGGTGATCCTCGTTGAACTCTTCCGACAGCAGCCCGAGGTGCACCTTGTAGTCTAAGGTTTTCACAAGGCCGCCTTGTAGCTCGGGCTGGCCGGTATAGCGCTCCACCGAGACGAGCTTCTGCTCGGCCTGTTCGCCGAGGATCGCCTCAACCGCTCGGTACGTACCTCCGGTTGAGTAAAACCTCGCTCCGGGACAGTGCTTGAGCACGCCGCCGACCAGTTCCCCGAGCCCGTCTTTGTTCGATACGCTCAGCAGTACGTTTCGTATCAAAACGCGATCGCTCGCGTCAGTTACCGTGTTCAGAGCCATTGTTGTTCCTCCGTCCCCTCTCGAGGTACGCGTACGCGTCGTGGTTGTGAATGCTCTCCATGTTCTCCGCCTCCACGCTGAACCACGGGAAACGGTCGAGCGCCTCGATGCCGAGGCAGACCTCGCGTACCAGATCCTCGACGAACACCGGGTTGTCGTAGGCGTGCTCGGTTACAAACCGCTCGTCCTCGCGCTTTAAGAGCGTGTACAACCCTGAGGACGCCGCATCTTCGATGAGCTCAATGATGTCCTCAAACCAGAAGAACGGCCCGAGCTGCACCTTCACGCGCACCTCGCCGCGCTGATTGTGCGCACCGCGGCTCGAGATCTCCTTGGAGCATGGACACAGCGTTGCAACCGGGACCGTGATACTGACAACGAAGTCGCGCTTGCCGCCGCCTACCTCACCCATGTAGCCGCAGCGGTACGACATGATGCTCTCCTGCCCCGAAACCGGCGCGCGTTTCTTCATGAAGTACGGGAACTTCACCTCGCCGAATGCGGTTTCGGCGTCTAACGCTGCGCGGATGCGCTCGAGCATCTTGAGAAAGCGCGGCATGCTCAGGTCGTGATAGTGCTCGTTGAACACCTCTATGAACCTGCTCATGTGCGTGCCTTTGTGCTCATGCGGCAGATTCGCGAAGAGGTTCACGGTTGCGACGGTGTGCTGCGTGCGATTGAGTTTGTCGAGCACGGTGATTGGGTAGGTGACGTTCTTGACACCTACCTTCTGCACCGGGATGTTGCGCGTATCGGCTAAGCCCTGAACATCGACCACTGAGTACCCCACTACCGCCCGGCTTGTTCACGCCGCCGTTCGGC
>SLBH01000144.1 GCA_007126415.1 Spirochaetales bacterium | reverse complement strand
CAACCGCGCTGCTTGCACCGGCGAAGCGCGAATGGAAGGTGATCCACAACCTCGCCTCGAACGAGGTCACGCTCGATGTCGTGAACAACGACGCGCGATACAGACTCGACGAGATCGACCTTACGATCGGTAAAGATGTCCACGAGCAGTTCACCTATCGAAACAACCGCTACGACACGCTGCGCGCCGAGGTCACCGCGAGGCGTAGCTTTGAGCGAGGACACTGGAACGTTCGCACCGTCACACGGACGGTGCTCAGTTCCACTCGAACGCATTTTCGCATCCGTGCTACCCTTGACGCCTACGAGGGAGATGCGCGTATTTTGGCTAAGAGTTGGGATGAAACCATACCACGGGATCATTTGTGAGGAGTATGCATGAGCAAGAAACAAATATTCATCGTCGGGCTCGATGAGTTCAACCGCAAGAAACTCGAGCGGCTGCCGCACGCTGCCGAGTGCGATTTTCACTCGGCACTCGATTTTAGCGATATCCGCGACGTAGAATGCTACGACATGAAGACGCTGATCGAAACCGCGATCGAGCGGATCGACGCCTCCGGCGTGAAGCCCGACGCGATCGTGGCTTACTACGACTTCCCGGCGACCGATTTGGTGCCGATCCTCTCGGAACACTTCGGCACGCGCGCCCCCACTCTGGAAGCGGTGCTGAAGTGCGAGCACAAGTTCTGGAGCCGCATCTTACAGCAACGCGTTATCGGTGACTGCATCCCGCAGTTCCATTCGTTCGATCCGTTTGACGAAGAGGCATACGATAAGATCCCGCTAATGCCCCCGTACTGGATCAAGCCGATCAAGTCGTTTCGCTCGTTTCTCGCGTACCGCATCAACGATAAAGACGACTTCGACACCGCGATCCCGGAGATCCGCGAAAACATTGGGCTGATGAACGAGCCGTTCAATTATCTGTTCGAGCACTTCCCGCTACCGGCTGAGTTCGCCGAGATGCCGGAAAGCTGTATGGCCGAGAGTACGCTCTCGGGGAGCATGTGTACCGTTGAGGGCTACGTCTTTAACGGTGAGGTCGTGGTGTACGGGGTGGTTGACTCGGTTCGCGAGAAGGACCGCTCGTCGTTCGCGCGCTACGAGTACCCCTCGGCGTTGCCGCAAGAGGTGCAGTTCCGTATGGCCGATATCTCACGCCGTGCCATTACTGAGATCGGTCTCGATAACTCACCCTTCAATATCGAGTTCTTCTGGGACCAAACCTACAATCACGTGGGCTTGCTCGAGATCAACCCGCGGATCTCGCAGGCGCATACCGACCTCTTCGAGAAAGTGCACGGCATCTCGCATCACTCGATCATGCTCGACGTGGCGCTCGGGCGCAAACCGAGCCCAATGCAGTACGACGGCGAGTTTCAACGAGCCGGGAACTTCATGCTGCGCACCTTCGAGGACGGCTATGTGAAGCGCGTGCCGGACGGCGAGGAGATTGCGCGCGTTGCCAAGCGCATACCGGGCACCGTGGTCAAGCTGCGCGTGCAGTCCGGGCAGCGCCTCTCGGAGCTCAGTGGGCAAGACAGCTACAGTTATGAGCTCGCAAATATCTACGTCGGCGGACGCGATCAACTCGAGCTACTCGGTAAGTACCACCAGTGCCTCGAGCATCTCCCGTTTGAGATCGAACGCGACGAAATCAGTGTGCCGTGATTCGTGGCGTGTACGCTTAGCTACGTATATCGCTCAGCACTCGCCACCGTGGCGTTGTATCTCCGGCGCCGATTTACAGCTTCCGTGCGGGCTCTTGGTGATCCAGTTGTCGACCGGCTCGCGCCGCTGAATCGCGCGCCAGACGTCCTCGAAGCGCAGCGGCATGTGTGTGATCTGGGCGCCGGTTGCGTTCTGCAAGGCGTTGCCGAGCGCAGCGGCGACCGCGATCATCGAGTGCTCGCCGACCCCTCGCGCCCCGTACGGCCCGTCTACCTGCGGCGTCTCGACGCTGATCGCCTCCACCTCGAGCGGCAGGTCCTTGGCTGTCGGAATCTTGTTGTCGGTGAACGAGGGGTTCAAGAGATGCCCTTGCTCGTCGTAGATGTAGCCCTCGCAGGTTGCGGTGCCGAGCCCTTGCAGCATCCCCCCGATCGCTTGGCCGCGAACCGCGTCGGGGTTGATGACCTTGCCGACGTCGAAAACCGAGGCGACCTTCAAAACGTTGTACTCGCCGGTGTGCTTATCGACCTCCACGATCATGCCGTGAGCGCCGTAGGTCCAGTCGAGTGCCGGCAGGCCCTGGCCGGTCTCTTTGTCGAGATGCGTGAGGCCTTGAGCGATGTAGCGGCCAACCCCGATTAGCGGACCGCCGATCGAGTTTCCGTTGGGGTAGCAGTAGCCGATCGCGAGTTGTCGAAAGCTCACCGCCGATTCGGGATGGTGCCGGACAAAGATCTTCTCACCGTCATGATCGAGGTCACAGATCTGAGCGCGCAGCGCCTGCGCGGCAACATCGTAGGCGTTCTTCAACAGATCCTCGGCGGCAAGAATCGCGGCGTTGCCGCTCAAGAGCAAGCCTTTGGACGCGACCGTCTGCCAGTCGTAGGGGTCGTGGTCGGTGTCGGACTCGAACGCGATCTTCACCTTCTCGAGCGGAAAGCCGAGCCGCTCCGCGATCATCTGAGCGATAGAGGTGTAGGTGCCCTGCCCGTAATCGGTGAGCGTGAGTGTCGCGGTAACCGAGCCGTCCTCGTTCATGCGCAGGATCACCGCGGTTGCGGTGAACGGCGGCATCGCCGGTGCCTTGTGCAGACCCACCACCGCCTTGCCGATCTTCATCCCGGTCGCGGCCTCGCGCTGCCGCTCGGCGTCGCTCAAGGTACCGTAACCCACCGCGTTCTCGGCGGCCTCGAGGCATTTGTTGATGTTGCCGGTGTGCGCTCGAATCTTCTCGCCGGTGAGGCTGGTGGAGCCTTCGCGGAGCGCGTTGTACTTTCGAAACTCAAGCGGGTCCATCCCGATGGCTTTCGCCACGAGGTCCATGTGACGCTCGAGTCCCCAGTGGAACTCCACGTGGCCGAATCCTCGGTAGGCGGTCCCGAACGGTTTGTTGGTGTAGATGGTGTAGGCATCGACCTGGGCGTTCGGGATCTCGTACGGCCCGCCGGCCGAGTAGCCCGAGGCGCGCGTTACGTTCACCGCGTAATCGGCGTACGCGCCGGAGTCCCAGTACATCGTCATCTGCTGCGCGAGGATCTTGCCGTCCTTCGAGACGCCGGTCTTGATTCTATAGGTGAGCTGGCTGCGGCACGGGAGGAGGCTGAACTCCTGCTCGCGCGTTGCGGTGAGTTTCACCGGTGCGCCGCCTGCTTTCTTTGATAGTACCGCGACCAACGGCTCGATCCCGATTCCGGCCTTCCCGCCGAATCCGCCGCCGACGTGCGGCACCACCACGCGCACGTTTCGATGCGGCAAACGAAACGCGGTGCAGAACAAGTTCCGCAGCGTGAACGGCGACTGCGCGGAGGACCAGATGGTTACCTGGTCGCCGTAACCCCACTTCACGATCGCGACGTGGGTTTCCATCGGGACGTGCTGCACCGACGGGTTGGTATACTCGCGCTCGATCGTCCACTCGGCCTGCTCGAACGCGGCCTCCGGATCGCCTTTGCGCAGCTTGGTGTGGTTCGCGATGTTGGTGCCGGGTTTCGGAGTGAAAGCCGCTTCCATATAGTCATACTCGCCGAGTTTGGGGTGTACGAGCGGCGCGTCGTCTTTGAGTGCGTCGAGCGGATGTAGCACCGGCGTGAGCACCTCGTACACAACCTCGATGAGGTCTACCGCCTGCTGGGCGATCTCGATGCTGTCGGCTGCTACCGCGGCCACCGCCTCACCGTAGTGCCGCACCTCGTTCTTGGCGAGTATCGCCTTATCAACCACATACAAGCCGACGCGGTAATCGAGCTCCTCGCCGATCACCACGGCTCGGACGCCGGGCAGTTTCCGAGCGGCCTCGGTCTCGATCTTTACGATGCGCGCGCGCGCGTGCGGGCTGGTCTTTACGCGGGCGTACAGCATTCCGGCCATCACCATGTCGCTGACGTAGGTTGCTTGGCCGGTGAGTTTCTCTTTGGCGTCTATGCGTGGGGTGCGCTTCCCGACGTAGCGCAGCTCGGCTGCGGGTATCCGCTCAAGCATGCTTGATCTCCCCCTTCTCCTCGAGTTGCCCCGTGGCGTCGAGCACTGCCTCGATGATCTGCTCGTAGCCGGTACAGCGGCAGAAGTTGCCCTCTATGCCCTCGATGATCTCGGCACGCGACGGTTTGGGCTTGCGCCGCAGCAGATCCTTGATCGTCATCAGCATGCCGGGTGTGCAGAAACCGCACTGCACCGCGTGATGGCGATCGAACGCTTGCTGAACGCCCGATAGCTCGCCGTCCTTCGATTCTCCCTCAACCGTCTCGATCTCGGTGCCGTCGGCCTCCACCGCGAGCACCAGGCACGAGTTGAGCGCAAGGCCGTCCACGATTACGGTGCAGGCTCCGCACTCACCGGCACCGCAGCCTTCCTTGGTTCCGGTAAGCCCGATCTCCTCGCGCAGCACATGCAGCAGGGTGCGATGCTCGTGTACGTCGCGGCGGTAGAGATCTCCGTTTATCGTGAGTTCAATTCGCTTCATGCTCCTACCTCGCTCATCAGGCGCTCGATGTATACCCCCACCATGAAGGCCCGATACTCCTTGGTGCAGCGCACGTCGTCGATCGGGCTGATGGCGGCCGCCGCCGCGTCTTGCACCTCCTCCGGGGATGTTCCGACCGCGAACTCGGGCAGCAGAAGCGGCGTCGGGGCCGCCGAGCTGATTCCAACGCGGAACAAACCGCTGTGCTTCACGAGCGCCACCGCGATCACGCCGAGGTCGTGCCCTTTGATGCGCTTGAGTTTCTTGTAGCCGGCCTCGGCACCGGCATAGGTGGGAGGTACCACGATCTCGCGCACCAGCTCGTTCGGTGCGAGGACCGTGGTCTTTACGCCGGTGATGAACTCGCGCAACGACACGCGGCGAGTGTTGTTGCTCGAGACGACTACGACCTCGGCGTCGAGGCACAGTAACGGTGAGCTCATGTCGCCGCACGGCGAGGCCGTGACGATATTGCCGACCGGGGTTGCACGGTTACGCAACTGGTAGGTCGCGAGCTCCTCGCCGGCAGCCTGCAACACCGCATAAGACTCCGCTACCGGCTCATAGGCCAGCATCTCGTTCACGGTGACGCACGCGCCGATTGTAAGCCCGTTCTTGCCGTCATAGTTCAGCGTTTTGAGCTCCGGGATCTGCTTGATATCGACAACGTGGCTCGGTTTCGAGAGGCCCGAGCGGATATTGACCAACAGATCGGTGCCGCCCGACAGTACCGCCGCATCACCGGCGTGCCGCTCCAGCACCTCCAAAGCCTCGGCCGGCGAGCCGGGTGCGTGATAACTAAACTCGTGTGTCATACGACGTCTACCTTCCTCAAGATGCTTGCGGGGAAAAAAAGAACACCTCACCCCCAAGGCGCGACGAACCAAACCGCTGCGCACGAGCCGACGTGACATTCAATTCTGCACTACCTGCAAACGGAATCGGGTTTTATTTAATTACGCTTTCAGGCCGCTGTCAAGGAAACCCGAACATACTGACACGAGTTTTGTGGGTAGAGGAGGCGGCCTGAAAACTTCGATTTTTCCCCGTTTAAGCGAAGCAAAATGCACCACACCGTCTCTTCGCGCCGCACTCGTACCCGGGAGAACCCGCTTTTTGCGGTGGAACTACATCGACCGCGAGCTGCGAAAGGACATGGCCGAGCACACCCGAGAGACCGTGCGTCAGGGGAGAGAGGGGAACGCGGCGATGCAGCGGCTGCTTGTCGAGCTCGGCACGGTGTAGCGGTGGATGAGCGATATCTGGTT
>SLBH01000303.1 GCA_007126415.1 Spirochaetales bacterium | reverse complement strand
GGCTGGGCCCGCACCGTGTTCCCCGAACTCAGCCCTTACAAGGCCGTTGAGCGCCTCTGGCACGAGATCTTTCGTCTCTGCCGGCTCGATCTCGACGATCCGATCGAGGCCTGGGAGCACCACGCCGCGGAGATCGCACGCCGCACCCGGTATCTCAACGAGAAGCAGTATCGCTCGTTGCAGTATCGCGCCGACGGCACCGATCTTACGGTAGGGCTCCCGGAGGGCCACGCCTGGCACGGCGTGAGCTCGCGCACTCCGTCGGGGGTCACCTTCATCCCGAACATGCCGACCGAGGAAGTCTTCACGCTGCCGCACTGCAAGCAGGTCCACGGCACCGTCACCGCAACCCGGCCGCTCGCGATCAGCGGCCGTACGATCGACGGCTTTCGTCTGCGTTTCGAGAACGGCCGCGCAGTCGAGGTGTCGGCCGAGGTTGGGGAGGAGACGCTACGCGAAA
This sequence comes from Spirochaetales bacterium, assembly GCA_007126415.1. Classification (GTDB taxonomy): domain Bacteria; phylum Spirochaetota; class Spirochaetia; order DSM-27196; family SLAA01; genus B1Sed10-166. The sequence goes on along the minus strand of SLBH01000303.1, from coordinate 5,499 downwards.
CGATCGAGACCGACCCGGGCGCGGCGCGCCTCGGCGAGGTGGCCCTGGTGCCCCACAGTTCACCGATCTCGCGCTCGGGATTGCTGTTTCATAACACGCTGTTTGATGAGAACGCCTCGTGTCACCTGGCGTTGGGCCGCGCCTACCGCTTCTGCCTCGCCGACGGCGAGGAGCTCAGCGGCGACGAGTTCAGCGCGCGTGGCGGTAACAGCAGCATGGTGCACTACGACTTCATGATCGGCTCGAGCGAGATGGATATCGACGGGGTAACCTCCGACGGCACGCGCGAGCCGCTGTTCCGCGCCGGCGAGTGGGCGTTTTAACGACGCTGCCGGCTAAGCCCCCGGGCGCGGCCTAAACTCCGGGCGCCGGCTAAACCCCGGAGGCGCTGCGGCCGATCCTTATGATAGGATGCAGTGCGACTCCACCGCGTCGGTGCCGAAAATGAAGAATAACGACGATTCCGAGAAACAGCCCGCCACGCGCGAAGACCTCGAGAGAGAGGTCTTTGACTTGCGCCAACTCTTGGAGATCAGCAAGAGCCTCAACTCTACGCTCGAGTACCACGATCTCATCGACGCGATCCTGCATATCTGCGTCGGGCAGATACAGGTGCTGCGCACCGGGATCTTCACGCGCAAAGAGATCGGCTGCGACGATCTGGTGTTGCACCGCAATTACATCGGATTCGATGTCGACCACACCATAGAGTATCGAATCGGCGCCGATGAGCCGCTCTATCGATTCATGAGCGAGCACCCTCACTGTTTCACGCCCCAGGAACTGGAGCGTACCGTTGGTCTGCCGCACTCGGTCGCGCGGCTCGAGCCGGAGTTACTGGTTCCGGTACAGGCGAAAGGCGAGCTGCACGGCGTGCTGGTGTTGGCAGAGCGGATCGAGGGAACGCCGTTCACCGCCAAGGAACAAGACTACCTGCTCGCGGTCGCGATGTTCGCCGGAATTGCGATTAGCAACTCGGTGCTGTTCGAGCGCTCGCACACCGACATGATGACCAGGCTCAAGTTGCGTCACTCTCTCGAGTCGAGCATCACCGAGATACGGAATCAGGAGCATCGCCACCCGTTCTCGTTGGTGCTTCTCGATATCGACCACTTCAAAACCGTCAACGACACTTACGGGCACAACGTGGGGGATCAGGTTCTCAAGACCGTTGCCGAGGCCATTCGCAACAGCGTTCGCCAGAACGACGTAGCGGCACGCTACGGCGGCGAGGAGTTTGCGGTGCTTTTACCCGAGAGTGACGAAGCCACGGCCTGGGAGATCGCCGAGCGCATCCGCAAATCGGTCGCCGGCCAGATCACACAGTACGACGGTACTCGCATCAGCGTTACGATCTCGGCGGGCATCGCCGAGTTCGACGCCGAGCGCGACATTACGATCAGCGATTTCGTGAAGCGCGCCGATACCGCCCTCTACCGCTCCAAGCAGCTCGGCCGCAACCGAACCACCGCTGCCGAGTAGCGTTCGCTCACGACTCCCGCTCAAAGGGCTCTGCGTCGCAGTATTCGTTCTCAGGAATACAGCCGATCTGCAGCCACTCGTAGAACGGCTCCGGATCACCATCGAACGCCACGATAACGCGCGAGTAATCACCGTTCGCGGCGGCGGTGCGTTCGAGCTGGGCGAGAAGCGCGGCCGAGCCACAACTCGAGTTTGCTCCGGAGAGCGCCTCCCGGCTGTCGCGAAGGTCGAGGTATACGGTATCGCCGGAGGTTCGCACCGCCCGAACCGCGCCGGCGGTCGCGGATGAGAAGAACGAGGAGTAGCCGAGCGCGCGTTCCTCCGACGACGGGCCCGCGAGCAGAGCCCTGAGCGCTGCCTCCACCTTGGGCATATCGGCCGCCACCGTTCGCTCCACCGCAAACACGCGGTCGCAGACCGCATCCGGGTCGCGCTGAATGTTGGAGAAATACAGCTCCACGGCGCGCTCACCGAACCGTTCCTCGGCCGGTGGTTCTACAGCCGCCGGCTGGGACCGCAGCACCAGCGTCACAACGAGCGCGACGATCACGGTCAACGCCACAAGCCCAAACAGTAATACTATCGTCCGGCGTTTCATCGCATGCGTCGCTCGTGCACGACCGTGACCTGCACCTCGGTCTGCAGACCGCCCTCCTCCAACCAGAAGCGCCGGCGAGCGCCGTGCGGCGTGCCGGCCGGAATCTCGAGCGTGTATTGATCCGTGCGCTCCACCGCGCCCGCGCCGCCGCAGACCGGACAGAAACGCCCGCCCCACGAGCCGAGCTCGCGACAGCGCGGGCACGAGCCGCGAACCGGGATCTCGACCTCGGCATCGACGCCGTGCGTAACTTCCTCGGGCGACAACGCCACGCGCAGTTTCACAAACGGTGTTCCGCCGCCGGCCCCACCGGACGCCCTTCCGGCCTCCCCGGACCCGAAGCGGATACGGCTCTCGAGATCATCGAAGCCGCCGGCGGCGGAGAACCGATCATCGACGAAAGCATCGCTAGTGAAGACATCAGCCGACGAGCCGAACAGCTCCTCGAGGATCGAACCAAAGAGAGAATCGAACTCCGAAAAAGAGCCCGAGCGCGCACGTGGCCTGTCGGCATGGAACCCGCCACCGAACCCGGTGAAAAACACGCCGTCCGGTCCGACCGGGCGCGCGTTTCGGTTGAGCTCCTGACCGGCCAGCTCGGAGTCGTAGCGCTCCCGGTTCCAGCGGTCTCCGAGCACCTCGTACGCCTCCTGCGCCTCGTGGAAGCGTTCCCGATCGCCGCCCGAACCCCTGTCGGGGTGGTGCTCTTTGGCTATTTCGCGATAGGCATTCTTGATCTGCCGCGAGTCGGCGTCGCGCGGCACACCGAGCACATCGTAATGCGTGCGCTCCTTCATAGCCTCCTCCGTTTTCCTACTAGTAAATGTACACCATCAGCGGCGATCGTCAACATCCTTGAGCGCCGGTTTTTGCTCGCCGCGTTCACGCGCCGTTTTGGTCATCGAGCTCTCTGATCTCGCCGGCCTCGCTGTCGGAAAGCGGCAAATACGACATCAGCTTGGTAAGCTCGAGTACTTTGCGCACCGGGTCGGAGAGGTTAACAATACGCAGCGGTATGCCGTTTTTGCCGCACAACGATTTGGCGTAAATCAAGACACCGACGCCGCTGGAATCAATGTAGGTTGCCCCGCCGAGATCGAGCACGATACCCGAGCTCGCTTCGCCGGCGAGCTCGGTCAGGGCGTCCTTGAGTCGATGCGAATGGTAAAGGTCGACATCACCACTGACCCGGATTACGCCCGCCTGTTCGCCGCGTTCAACCCTTATCTCCATACCCTTCCTAACAACGTGTCAGCGCACTCGCATCACCAACACGGTCTGGTCGTCGTGCTGTCGAGCGCCGCCGACGAAACGCGTCAGCTCGTCGCGGAGCGCGTCGCGTATATCCTGAGCACATGCCGGCCCCGGCGCCTCATTGCCGGCGACGCCCCGGTCCGCGGCTCCGCCGAAGCTTCCGGCGCGCGCCGAGCGAGCGACGGTATCAAACACGCGCCTGGCTTCGAACTGCTCGCCCCGGTTGTTACGCGCCTCGGTAAGGCCGTCGGTGTACATGACCACCAGATCGTCGGACATCACCGAAATCTCGCGCGTAGGATATTGTACTCCGCGTTCGATCCCGACGGGAAGGCCTTCGGTGTCGTACTCCAGCAACTCGTCTCGATCGCGGTGGTAAACGAGAACAGGGTGATGCGCGGCATTGGAGTACTGTAGCACCTGCTTGTCGCTGTCGTAAATGAAGAACCCTATCGTGGCGTAATGGCCCACCTCCATCTGCTGCGCCAGCGCCTCGTTCATCAAGCCGAGGGTCTCCCCGCTGTCTCGCTCGGCCGACGCGATGAGCCGAATCGCTGTGCGGACCATCACCATCACCAGCGCCGCCGGGACGCCTTTCCCGGCCACATCGCATACGATCGCCGCCACGCGGCGCTCGTCGAGCTCAAACACATCGTAGTAGTCTCCGCCGACCCCGCGCGCCGCCAGGGCGTAGGCCGAGAACTCCGCGCGCGCGCTCCCCGGCAAGCGTTCCGGCACCATTTGCCGCTGTATGCTTGCGGCGACCGCGAGCTCGCGCTCAACCTCCCGCTTCTCGAGCAGCTCGAGGTAGGTTGCCACGAGCTCGATCGTGAGCGCCGCGTAATCGGCGAAGGTGCGCAGGTGTTCGAAATCGCGCTCCGAGAACCGAATCCCGGGGCGCCGTTTGACGAGCGCGAGCACGCCGCGCACGCGCTCACCGATAACGAGCGGCAGCGCGACAAACGAGCTGATGAACAACAGGTCGTCGCGGTCTGAGTTGGCTCGAAAGCGCGGGTCGGCGGTGGTATCGGCCACGTAGATCGCGACTCTATCCTGAACCGCTTGCCCGATCGCGGTCTCGCCGACGCGAATCGAGAGCGACCTTAGGTAGCTTTCAAAGGTCTGCGCCTTTTTTTTTACCGCCTCCGGCACTTCGTGCGGGGGCGGGAACACGCCCTCGACGGCCCGCACCGAGAGTGTTTGCGACGACCCGTCGAGCAACCACACCGAACCCCCGTCCGCTGCGGTATCCTCCATCGCCGAGGCAAGGATGACGTTGAGCGTGGACTCGAGCTCAACGCGGTCGCCGAACGAACCGGCGACGCGCCGCATAAACGCGAACAGACTCTCGTTCTCGAGCCGCGTTGCGCGCATCTGCTCGATGCTTCTCTGCCGACCGAGCTCGAAGTACCTCAGCAACACCACCACCGGGATCAGATAAAACAGCGGATAGATAACGAGTTGAGCGATCGCGGAGTGGTGTCCGAGAACCGCGAGCGCGGCCTGTCCGTAGAAAACCCCCAAGCAGACCGGCGCACGGGCTTCGCCGATGATGCGCGCGTTCTCGACCGAGTCGGACACCGCATCGTAGAACCAACCGATCAGCCCGGCAACCGCACCGACAAGCGGCACAAGATACACCATCCGTGGCACCCCGGGAGTTGTTACCTCGAGAAGCACTACCCCGAGAACGAGAAGCAGGTACCCAATACCGGGGCGAAACCAAAGGCCGCCACGCCCGCCGGCTGCGCGCAGCCAGTACGCAAGACCGAGCAACAGCCCGATATCGCCGATCACCAAGAGCGGATAGAGCCCCAGCACCGCATAAGCCAGATCGCGCAGCACGGCCGATAGTAGCAGCGCTGCGATCACGTGTTGCGACCGCTCAGGGTAGGTTCGTCGAACGGCGAGATACACGAGCCCACCCGCGAGCAGCACCGCCAGCTTGGGCGACAAAAACGCTGCAGTCATAGGCTGCGCACCACGCTCGCGCTACGCTTCCGCAACGAGCCTTCGGAGACGGCGCACGTTCTCGAGATCGGGGCCGTCATTCTCGATTCCGGGCACCTCGAGAATCAACGGCAGCGACTCGATCTCGGGGCGATTCAAGAAATACGACAGATCGCCGCTCGGGATCTCGCCGTCGTTTATGTTCGCGTGGCGGT